>JBJMQN010000629.1:0-2731 GCA_045802665.1 Myxococcaceae bacterium
GAGCACCACGGTGGCGCGCCCCTCCATCGGGAGCTGGTGCTCGGAGACCTCGAAGCCGAGGGTCCGTCCCAGCTCCGCGAGGTGCTTGCGCCAGGAGTTGAACGGCATCCCGTTGTCCGAGCAGCACGGCACCACCGCGAACGGAATCCGGTGCTTCGCCGCGTATTCGATGATGAGCCGTGTGGCGCCGTCCGGGTGCATCCCGACGACGAGGTCTGCTTCGCACGGCTCATCCAGCGTGAACGGCCGCTGCGCGTAGCCCACCGCGAGGTGCTTGTGCCGAAGGTCGTACGTGGTGACGGTGCGCCCGAGAGACGTCAGCGCTTCGTTCAGCTTTCCCATCCCGCCGGCGACGTCGAACACGCGGTGCGCGGAAGGAAACTTCTCAGCGAGGAGCTTCGCGAAGAGCTCGAAGCGGCGCTTGTCAGCCACGGCTAAAGCGGTTCGATCTTCAGATTGTCGAAGAACAGGTTCGCTTCCCACGAGGAGAAACCGAACCGGTCGTGGCCCTTGCCCTCGAGCGGGAAGGGATCCGTGAAGTCCATGAACAGCTGGTTGTCGATGAACCACTTGATGACCGCGCCCTTGCGCTCGATGCGCCAGTGATAGGTGCGGCCGATCTGGACCGGGTACGGGTTCGCTTCTTTGCGCATCCGCGTGTCGGCTTTGAAAACGCCGGTAGCGACGACGTCGGAGTTGGGCAGGTGCTCGTCGTTCGCGCGCTGGCGGGCCATCTGCTCGAGCTGCGCGAGCGAAGTGCCGTGCTCATCCAGCCGCGCGATGATCGAGAGCGAGTTGTTCCAGCCGCCGTGAATCAGGATGTAGCCGGAGGCGTGGTTCAGCCCGTCGCCGAAGATCTCGCACTTGATGTCGCCTTCGGGAGATTCGGAGCGGACGTCGAAGTCCACCGCGACGTCGCGCGGCAGCGAGGCCTGCAGCCAGAGCGGGTTGTTCTTCGGCCCTGGCGCGAGCAGCTCGTTGTTGCCCTTGTTCCAGTTGACGACGCGCCACTGGCCGCCGGTGGTCCACCAATCCTTCGGCTGCGTGCCGAGCGGAGTGGACGAGAAGTCCTCCTGCAACGGAACCGTCGCCGTGACCGGCTGCGCGCCGCGAATCAGGAACCGGTGGAGGACCGGGATGTTCGCGATCAGGATGACGCCGATGAGGACGGCCCAGCCGCGGGGCGACAGCGACAGGCTGGGGGCAGGCGGCGACGCCGGCGTGGAGGACTTCGACGCCTCGGGCGATGCGGCTTCCGCTTCCGTCTCTTTTCGCTTGGGCTGCGCCATGTCGGGAGCGCGGGGTCTACACGCATCCTAAAGGGCGGTGCAACTTCCCTTTCGCCCGCGCGAGAGGGTAAGCGGAGCCTCCGATGAGCGACGACGTTTCCATCTCCGCGTTCCGCCAGGTGCCGCGCACCGGCGTCATCTACGTCACCACCGAAGCGTCGCGCCTCGGGTTCCGCCCCGGCGACCCCGACTGGTGCAACCTGGGGCAGGGTCAGCCCGAGACCGGAGACCTCCCCGGCTCGCCGCCGCGCGTGAACGACGTGCGGATCGCGCTGGACGATCAGGAGTACGCGCCGGTGCCCGGCCTGTTCGAGCTGCGCGAGGCGATCGCGACGCTCTACAACCGGCTGTACCGCAAGGGGATGAAGTCGCAGTACTCGGCCGAGAACGTGGCGGTGTCTGGCGGCGGGCGCGCTGCGCTCACGAGAGCGGCGGCGGCGCTGGGCCACATCAACCTCGGCCACTTCCTTCCGGATTACACCGCGTACGAAGAGCTTTTGGACGTCTTCAAGGCGTTCACGGCGATCCCGATTCTGCTCGAGGGCGAGCGTGGCTACGCGTTCACGTCGGAAGATCTCCGCAAGGAAGTTCAAGGGCGCGGGCTGTCGGCGCTGCTGATGTCCAACCCGTGCAATCCGACGGGGAAGCTCGTGGGCGGCGAAGAGCTGTCGCGCTGGTGCGGGGTCGCTCGGGAGTTGGACTGCGCGCTGCTGATCGACGAGTTCTATTCGCACTACATCTGGACCGGCCGGCCGGGACATCTTCCGGTGGAGTCCGCTGCCCGGTACGTCGAGGACGTGAACCGCGATCCGGTGGTGCTCTTCGACGGGTTCACGAAAAATTGGCGCTACCCGGGTTGGCGCGTGACCTGGACCATCGGCCCCAGGCAGGTCATCGACGCGGTGGCCAGCGCGGGCAGCTTCCTCGACGGCGGTGGCAGCAAACCTCTACAGCGCGCGGCGATCCCGCTGCTCGCCGAGGAGCACGTCGTCGCGGAGACGAACGCGATCCACGCAGCGTTCCGGGAGAAGCGCGATCGGCTGCTCTCTCGGTTGCAGCGCATTGGCATCAACGCGGACCGGGCGCCGGATGGCACCTTCTACGTCTGGGGAAACGTCTCGGGTCTTCCCGCGCCGCTCAACGACGGGATGGGCTTTTTCCGGGCCGCGCTGGAGAAGAAGGTCATCTGCGTGCCGGGCGAGTTCTTCGACGTGAACCCGGGCAAACGACGCAGCAAGCGCGGTGGCCGCTTCAAGAACTACGTCCGGTTCAGCTTCGGTCCTTCGATGAGCACGCTGGAGACCGCGCTGACCCGGCTGGAAAAACTGGTGATGGACGCGATGAAGTAGAGCGCCTGGAGAGCACGCAGGCAGTCGCCGCTGAATGCGATCGCGCGCGCGGATGTGGATCCTTGCTCGTAGAAGGAGGCCACACCATGAACC
>JBJMQN010000630.1:0-5747 GCA_045802665.1 Myxococcaceae bacterium
ACCGGCGCGGCGTGCGCGTCTGGATCGCTCTCGCCGTCACACGTGCTGACCGCGATGGGGCTCTCTTCTGAGCAGGCGCATCAGTCGCTCAGGTTCAGCCTCGGCGCGGAGACGACGGAGGGCGACGTGGAGCGCATGATCGCCGCTTTGATCGAAGCCGTGCCACGAGTGCGGGCAGAGGCTGCGTAGATCTTCGCACCCAGAGCTCGGTTCCGTTGCTTCGCCACGACGACGGAAACTCCGTGCGCCCCCTCGAAACTTCAGAATCCCGCGCCCACGCTGAAGCCACCGCGAACCAACGGCCCAGCGATCCCTCTCGAGAGCTCCACGTTCGCCTCGAAGTGGTTCGTCAGCGCGAGCGCGAGCCACAGAATGACCGCATACAGGTTGTCCGCGCTGTGCGACTCAGCGAGGAAGCCGCCGAGCCCGCCGGTCGCGAGCCTCGTCCAGCCCACGAGGTTCATCCCCAGCGCGAACCGGATTCCATTCTCGAAGTACGCGCTGCCGGGATTGAGCGGCGCGGAGTCGACGGAGGTCCGGCCGAAGAACGGGGAGACCTCGCCGTAGAGGTAGCCGTCGGGGATGGGCGTGGCCTCGTCCACTCGGAAGAAACCCCAGGCCCAGCCGGCCCTCACCGAGGGCGCGAGGAACCAGCGGCCGATGCAGTACTCGGCTTCGTGGCACGCGTGCGGCGTCTGCGTGGAGCCGAACGTGGCGTGCAGCCCGTAGCCCCAGAACCCTCCGCCGCCGTGACCCGATGGCTCGAAGCGCACGAGCCCTGAGGTTCGCCCGAGGTACGCGTCCATGCCGAGCGTGTGGAATGAGCCGATCAGCATGCCCTGGAACGCGAGGTGTCCCTGCCACGGGAGCCACGGGCGCGGAGTGGTCGTGTCCACGTGAGGCTTGCCCACGACGACGGTCTCGGCAGGCTTCTGCACCTCGGGTGATGCGGCCTCGTCCTGAAGCGAGTCAGGGGATTGCACGAGCACGAGGATGAGCAGCGCGGGGAGCACGGATGGGATCAAAGCACAGCGGACTGCGTGCGCGCAGGGGTGGCCTGGGTGCCGGATGGCTTGAGGACGATGCGGACGGCGTTTCGGCCAACGCCGGGAAGGGTGCGTGTACAGTCCGCGCCGTGCGCACTGCTCTCGCCACCCTCGCCCTCCTCCTCGCAGCCTGCGGCGCGCCCACCTGCCCTCCGCCTTCGGTGAAGCTCGACGGACCGGCGACGCTGACTGTCGAGGACGGCGGGTTCGCGACGGCGCTGCTCGGGTTTCACGGCGGGACGCAGGCGTTCCTGTTCGACACCGGCTTCGATCGCACCTCGCTGGATCCCTCCGCGGCGGACGGCGTCAATCTCTCCAAAGTGAGCTTCGCGATCGGCCAGTCCTCCGTCGGGCCGGTGCAGGCGGACGTGCTGCTGTCTCCGCTCGGCAAGAGCGTGATCGGCAACGACGTGCTCCACCAACTGCCGCTCATCTTCGATCCGCAGGCGGGCACCATCGACGTCCGCCCCAGCTTCGGTGCGCCTTCCGAAGACGCGGTGCCAATCGACTTCGTGCACTCGGACGCCTGCCGCGATGACGACGCGAAGCACGGGGCGGCAGGTCCCTACGCGATGCTGGTCCCGGTCGCTGTCGACGGGCGCGAGCTGAACCTGCTGCTCGACACCGGCGCGGACGTGACCTTCATCCGCAAGTCGACCTACGACCTCATGAACGGGCGCAGCAAGCTCTCCAGCATCAAAGTCGGCACCGCGTTCGCCGGGATCATCCTCGCCTCTGCCACGCGCGCGAAGACGATCGCGATTGGCAGCCGCTCTGTCTCGAACGCGGCGGTGTTCGCTGCCTCCGCTGCGGACGATGCGCTCAACGCGCGGCAGGCGCAGTACTCGGACCTGTGCAAGTGCACGAAGAAGGTGGACGGGCTGCTCGGGTGGAATGTGCTCCGGAATTTCCGCGTGTCGCTCGCGGAGGCGAAGGACGCGAACAACGGGCGCACGCTGCAGCTGGAGCCGCTCACCGGAACGAACTGGCCGCGCGAGTTCATCGGCGTGGGCGCCTACTTCTCCAACAGCGACGCTCCGTCGGGATTGAAGATCGACTCGTTCCTCTCACGCTCGCCCGCGAAGGATGCGGGGCTTGCGGTGGGGGATGTGATCACGAAGGTGAATGGTCAGCCCGCGCTGCAGGCGCCGATCCCCTTCGCCCCGGCCGGGACGCAGGTCGCGATCGAAGCGCAGCACGGCTCGACGACGCTGAATGTGAACGTCACCGTCGAGGATCTGCTGCCGGATCCGCCGTAGCGGCTCAGCTCGCCGTCGCTCCGAACAGACCTCTGACCACGGCCGCGATCGCGAGATTGTTCCCCAGCATGTCGTTGAAGTGCGGGGTGAGCGCGTCCGAGAACTCCTGCGCGTTCTGATAGCGGTACGCAGGATCCGGCGCGAAGCCGCGCTCCAGCACGGCGGAGAGATCGTCCGAGACGTCCGGCCGGATCTCCTTCACGCGCCGCCATTCGCGATCGTGGATCGCCTGGAAGATGTCCGGCGGCGTGGTGCCCTTGAACGGCCGGTCCAGCGTGAGGAGCTCGTAAAGGGTCACGTTCGCGGCCCAGAGATCCGCCTCGGGCGTCACGCTGCCCTGGATCATCTCGGGCGACACGTAGTGCGGCTTGCCGGAGATGCCCACCTGATCCGGCGTCCCCGCCTTCGCCCTCGCCACGCCGAAGTCGCCGAGCTTGATGTCGCCCGTCCTCGACACGAACAGGTTCGACGGCGAGATGTCGCAGTGGACGATGTCCAGCGGCCGCCCGGCAGGGCTCTTCGCCGCGTGCGCATACGCGAGCGCATCCAGCAGCACCTTGCCGAGGTACACCGCGAAGTCGATCGGCAGCAGGATCTTGTTCTGCTTGCAGCGACGGACCACCTGCCCGAGATCGCGCCCGTCGATGAACTCCATCACGATGTAATAGACGTCCTTCACCACCCCGACCTCGTACGTCCGCACGATGTTCGGGTGATCCAGCATCCGAGCGAGATCCGCCTCACTCGTGAAGAGATCCACGTACTCCGGATCCTTCGCGAGCTCAGGCAGCAGCCGCTTGATCGCGACGGTCTGCCCTTCGCGCGGCCCGGAGAGAACCTTCGACCGGTACACCTCCGCCATCCCGCCCTTGCCCACCTGCGCGAGGATCTCGAAGTTTCCAAAAATGCGCCGGGGCGCCTGGGTCGGTTGCGTCAAAGGCTGCTGCTCTCTCAATGATCGTCTTTCCGATTCGCGGTGACGCCCGACGAGAGCTGCTCGACGATCCGTTCCCACTCCGGGCCGTCGCGAATCGTCGCGAGGTCCGGCTCTTCTTCCAGGATCTGCTTGTCCATGCCGCCCGCGTCCACCGCGTGCTTCACGTTCAGCAGCGCCCGGGACTTGTTCCCCAGCCGCGCCCACGCGCATGCCAGGTTGAAATAGGTGTCCCCGTACTTCGGGTTGAGGTCGCGCGCCCGGTCAAAGGCCTCCACCGCCGCGAGCTCGTGGCCCATCTTCATCTCCGCCACGCCCAGCCCCAGATACCCCTGCCAGTTGTGCTCGATGTAGCTGAGCCCCACGAGGTAGAGCTCCTTCGCGTCCTCGTACTTGTCCTGCAGCATGAGCCCGTGCGCCTGCGTCAGCGCCGCGGCGCCCAGCGCCACGTTCTTCTTCAGCACCGCGGGCTTCACCGGCGGCGCCTTGCGGCCCTCTTCCAGCTTCAGCTTGAGGTACTTGTTGAGCTCCAGCGCGGGAGACGCGCACGCGGTGTCGCCCTTCACCTCGCCCGTCAGCGTGCCCTCGGTCGGGTTGTAGAAGGCGACGAAGTCCACGAACCTGGCTGTGCAGGCGGGCCCGGTCTGGCACAGGAGCATCCGGCCCACGAGGACGTTCCCCTCGAACTGGCCTTCGATCACCCGGCGCCGCTCCTCGAACGCGCACTGCCCGCCGCCCGCGTACTTGCCGGAGACGTAGCCGTCCTCGGTGTTGAACTCGACGGCACCTAAGTGCTGACCTCGGAACAGCCCCTGGATGCTGGATGCGCCGAACGCCTGCCCTGCGGCCAGTAAGCACGCGAGGACACAGAGGTTTGCTTTGCTGACGCTCATTAAACGTGGCGCCCCGGAAGGGCGCGGCAGCATAGGGATATCTCAGTTGTTGTGTAAACGCTGTGTCGAGACGGCTTGACCCCTCGGCAGGCCGTCCTTATCCTTTTCAAGCGAAGTCAGAAGTTTCGCAACGATTTCGACAATTTAGGAGGCGTGAGAACGCTTCGCATGGGCTGTCCCCTGCGGGGTGCGTGATGGGCAGCTGAAATTCGAACCGATACGTCCATAACGGGGGTCGTTCAGGCCGCCATGTGCAAGCCCACCTCGAGTGGGAAGCCTACGGCGGTCTCATTGGTCCCCACCTGGCATTTTCAGGGTTCAATGGACGCTGCACACACGGCCCAGCGGCGGGGGACGTTTTTTTTTAGAAGGGCGCGCAAATGGGCGCGCGATCTCGAGGGTGGGGGCGGCGTGAGCGAGACCGGAACAGTAGATTGGGCAGCGATGAAGCAGCAGCTTCGCCAGGAGCTCACGGCGAAGCGCAAGGCGATGAACCCCGCGCAGTTGGATTCGCGGGGGCTCAAGGTGCAGTCGCGGTTTCTGGCGACGCCCTACTACGCCAACGCTCGAACGGTGGCTTTGTACGCGCCGATCAAGGGCGAGGTCCCCACGCGGGACGTTCTCTCGGCGGCGCTGCAGGACGGGAAGATTGTCTGCTACCCGCTCTCGCACGTTCACGGGCGGATCCTCTCGTTCCGGGCGATCACGTCCGAGGCGGAGCTCGAGCCGGGGCGGTTGGGCGTTCGCGAGCCGAACAACAGCTCGGAGCTCATCGCGGTCAGCCAGATCGATCTCTTCGTCGTGCCGGGGCTGGGGTTCTCGCGCGACGGCAAGCGGCTGGGGCGCGGCGGCGGCTACTACGATGCGACGTTGAAGGCGGCCTCCGAGCTGTCCCGCCGGGTGGGCCTCGCGTTCAGCGAGCAGATCGTGGACACGCTGCCCACGAACGCTGACGACGTCCCGATGGATCTCGTGGTAACCGAGAACGAGACGTTCCGCGGGCTGTTCCGGGACGCGAACTTCGCATCGACGTAAGCGTCGCTCCTCTCGAGGGCGCGCCGCTCTTGAGAGGAACGATTGCTCAAAGTGCTCTTCATGGGTGACGTGGTCGGCAAGCCTGGGGTCCAGGCTGTCCGGCACTTCGTCCCCAAGCTCATCGCGCGCCATTCGATCGATCTCGTCGTCGCCAACGGCGAGAACTCGGAGGGCGGCGCGGGCCTGTCCGCGGAGTCCTGCGAAGCGCTGCTCTCCGCCGAGGTGAACCTGCTCACCTCCGGCAATCACGCGTGGACCAAGAAGCAGATCATTCCCTATCTGGAGCAGCACCCGGATCGCCTGATCCGACCGGCGAACTATCCCAAGGGCGCGCCCGGCGTCGGCTCTGCGCTGATCAAGACGCCGGATGGGCGGAAGTTGGGGGTCATCAACCTCGAGGGCCGCGTGTTCATGCGGAACCTGGATGATCCGTTCACCGTGGGCCTGGGCCTCGTGGAGTCTCTCCGCAAAGAGACGTCCTGCATCCTCGTGGACATGCACTGCGAGACCACCAGCGAGAAGCAGGCGATGGGGCATTACCTCGACGGGAAAGTCTCCGCCGTCGTGGGCACGCACACGC
>JBJMQN010000631.1:0-7343 GCA_045802665.1 Myxococcaceae bacterium
ATCGCGAACCTCTCCTTCACCAGCGCGCAGCTCGAGTTTCCGGTCACCGTCACAAACCGGAACACCTACGTGCTGCCCATCAATCAGGTCTCGGGCGGGCTGCTGATCGCCGGCGCGAACGTGGGAAGCCTCGCGACGGGCAATCTGGGCGGGCTGGATGGCAAGGCGGCGAAGCAGATCACGCTGCCGGTCACGGTGAACTTCGCCTCGGCGCTCTCCGCCGCGAACGCGATCCGGCAGGGCAACGCGAACATCGCGTGGAACGGCGCGGTGCAGTCCGGCAGTGTCAGCATCCCGATCAAGCTGAGCCAGAACCTCGCCTTCAAAAAATAGCTGAACAGTTCCGAGCGCTTTCGCAGGGCCTCGGTCCGCCGCAACTTTCATTTTTCTGCTGACGACAATGTAGGCAAATGTCCGTCACCGGCGAACTGGCCCAGCTCAAGATCATCGTCCCGAAGCTCCTTTCGCGCACGAAGGACCGCCGCGGCCGCCGCCCGGATCGCCGGCTGGACTCGCGCCGCCCGAAGCTCGAGCCCGTGGCCATCGCTGGCCCGGACCGTCGCAACGATCGCGATCGCCGGGCGACGAACCGGATCAGCGTCTCGCTGGATGTCGAAGAGCGCATGGGCGACAGCTTCCGCACGCACGACCTCTCCACCTTCGGCGTCTCCACGATGGGCGGCCCGAGCTACACCATCGGCACGAAGCTCTTCCTCTCCATCCGCCTGCCGGACGGGGATGTGCGCCCGGTCACCGTGGACGCCGAGGTCGTGGGCTGGCACTCGGAGACCAACGGCGTGCGGCTCGCGTTCCGGAACCCGTCGGTCGACACCGTCCGCCGCATTCACCGCTTCGTCGCGAAGAGCGCTTAGACGCGTCGCAGTTGGTACTATCGGCGGCGAGATGGACTCGTCTTCGCTCGAACGCAGAAAAAGTCCGCGCATCCACGTCGCGATTCCCGTGCAGTTGACGGACGCGCATGGGTTTTCGCTCCACAGCTCGCACGACATCTCGGTGGGTGGCCTCTTCTTCGATCGCGCCATCCCCAACGCCGTGGGCTCCCGCATCACCGTCTCCTTCAAGCTGCCCGGCGATGATCAGCCCATCGTCGTGGCGGGCGAGATCGCGAACGTCCCCGACGAGAAGAGCTTCGGGATGGGCGTGCGCTTCATCAACTTGAAGCCCCACGACCGGGACAAGCTGGAGCAGTTCCTCCGGACTCAGGAGCAGGAAACGCCATGAGGCTTTCGCTGTTGCTGCTCGCGGCCTTCACGACGGTGGTCGCGGCTGGCTGCGTGACGCAGGGCCGGGGTCAGCGCGAACGCGGCGCCGCCAACCTGTTCGAGGACACGCGCGAGGTGAAAGCGCCTCCGCGCGATCGCTGCCAGCAGTACCAGAAGAGCTCCGTGCGCGGGCCGTGCGACGAGGCGAAGTTCATCGCGCAGAAGTACGTGCGCGGACTCGCGGCGCAAGATGAGGTCTGCCTGGAGGGTGGCTTCGGAGAGCACCCCGGCGGCGCCTGTCTCGCACGTGCGGTGGTGTCGGACGTCTCGAACGACCGCGTGCTGCTGGACATTCGCGATGCGCAGCCCAATTCACGTTGGTATTCACAGGTCAGCTCGGAGATCTGGTTCGCTGAAGGCGCGTTGATAGACCTGTATCTGGGCGAGCACGGCTACTGAACGCAGCAGCAAGGAGATGACCCACAGATGGCTTCCCTCTTCGACCCCGTCACGGACGCCATCACCCAGCTGAAGAAGCTGACGCCGGCGAATCTCAAGAAGCTCGGTAACCAGCGCCTCTCGGACCTGATCACGCAGGAGGCGCTCCGCAGCAAAAAGCGCGTGGCGGACCTGCAGGAACGCTACCCCTCCGCGGACACGCGCGAGCTCTGCCAGCGGCTCGTCGACAGCAAGAAGCACCTCGCGCAGCTCACGGGCGGAATCTCCGGCGCGCTGGGCATCTTCTCGGTCCCGCCGGACATGCTGATCATGGCGTGGCTGGAGCTCTCGCTCACGAGCGACATCGCAACTTTGTACAAGGTGAATCTGAAGGGCGAACGCGGCAAGCAGGAGGTGCTGGATCTCTTCTACGAGATGAACGGCATCCCCGCGTACCAGCGCGAGAGCCCGAAAGTGCTGGGCAAGATCGCCGGGCTCCTCGCGGCGAAGCTGGGGAGCGAGACCATCGGACGGGCGCTGCCGCTCGTCGGCGCACCCATCAGCATGTACTTCAACAGCCAGCACATTCAGTTCGTGGGAGAACAGGCGAAGCGCCACTTCGAGGGTTTCGGGAAGGCCCACGAGAAGACGAAGAAGGCCTCCGCGGGGTAGGCAGGCGGCGCACAGCGCGAAGAAAGCTCGTGCCGGACGCGGATCAGCGACACAATTTGAGGGCGATGAGCGACTTCGCGCCGTACATCGACCTTTTGACCGGCGCGTTCCAACGGGCGCACTTCGAGGACCTCCTCGCGAAAGCGGTGTCGCGGTGCGCGCGGGACAGAAAGCCGCTCGCGCTGCTCCGCATCGACGTGGATGACCTTCAAGAGCACAACGATCTGCACGGCCGCGCCGCGCTGGATCAGGCGCTCTCCTGGCTCGCGTCGAAGGTCTCCCTCGCGCTGGACGGCAAAGGCCCCATCGGCCGCATCGACGGCGACGAGTTCGCGGTGTTCCTCGAAGGCGTCCCGCTCTCCAAAGCGGTGGAGCTGGCGGAGGCGCTGCGGCGGCTCATCCCACGCACGCTCCACTCGAGCGGCTTCGGCGACTACCGGTTGACCGTCTCGGCCGGCGTGGCCGCGCTCAAACCGGGCGAACCCTGGGGCAACCTGTTCGACGCAGCGGAAGCGGCCATGACCCGCGCCAAACAGGGCGGACGCGATCTGGTGGCATCCCGCTAGGTGTAAACACTCAGTGCGAGTGGACAGTTGTGCGATGCGTGGCTTTATGGGCGCCGTTCAGGTCATACTGACCCAGCCGAAGCGGTCAGTCCCTACGCAGCGAGTGGTCCCATGTAGCGGATGCGTACCCGGGGGGGTCGCGCATGAGCGAACGAATCGCGTTGGAGCTCAGGCCCAATCGCATCGTCGACGGCTTCATGGCCTGCGATGCGCAGTGGCGCTTCCTGCACGTCAATCGCAGCGCCGCCGAGTTCTTCGAACGTCCCTCCGAAGCGCTGGTTGGAAAGATCGCGTGGGACGTCTTCCCCGAGTTCGAAGGAACCGAGTTCGAGAACAAGCTGCGCAAGGCGGCGATCTCCGGCACCTGGACCTTCGAGCTTCCCTTCGACAACCGCTGGCTCGAGTTCCGCACCTTCAAGTTCGAGGGCGTGCTCGCCATCTACTTTCACGACGTCACCGTGCGAAAGAAGGAGGAGGACGAGCTCAAGGAGAGCGAAGCCGCGATCCGCTTCCTCACCTCCGCGGGCGAGATGTTGAACTCGTCGCTCGACTACGGCGCCAACGTCCAGGCGCTGCTGAAGCTCACGGTGCCCTACCTCGCGGACCTCTGCATCCTCGACATGCTGGAGGACGGGCAGCTCAAGCGCGTGGGCGTGGCGGACAAGGATCCGCAGCGAGGCGCGACGGTCGCGGAGCTGGGCAAAGTGACGCCGGACCGCGCGAGCAGCACGGGCGTGATGAAGGTGCTCGAGACGGGCGAAGCGCTCCTCATTCCCCGGCTCACCGGTGACTGGGCGGAAGCGGCGGCGAGGAGCGGCGCGGCGCTGGACCTCGTGCGGAACAACGAGCTGCAGCATTCGCTCATCCTGGTTCCGCTGATCGCGCGTGGCGAGAAGCGCGGCGTGATGACGCTCATCCGTTCGCCGGAAGCGCGGCCCTATTCGGAGCGGGATCTCGCGATCGCGAAGGGCCTCGCGCACGTGGCGGCGCCAGCCATCGAGAATGCGCGGATGTACTCGGCGGTGCTGGAGGCGAAGCAGCTCCGGGACGAGATGCTCAGCATCGTCTCGCACGACCTGCGCGGCCCGCTGCAGGCGATCGCCGCCAGCGTCTCGTCGGTCGCGTCCGTGTCGCACCTGCCGGAGATCGAAGACATCCGCCAGTCGGTGGAGCGCGCGAGCCGGCTCATCGACGACCTGCTCCTCGCGGCGATGCTGGAGTCCGGGCACCTGCCGCTCAAGCTCGAGGTCATCCCGCTCGAGCCGCTGATCACCGAGGCGCTGCGGCTGCATCGTCCGCTCGCGGTGGCGAAGGACATCGAGCTTCAGCTGATGCCGCTGGAGCGCATGCCGCCCATCCCGCTGGACGCACACCGCATCCTGCAGGTGCTCTCCAACCTCTTCGGCAACGCGATCAAGTTCACGCCCAAAGGCGGCTCCGTGCGGGTGGAGGCGATCTACGCGATGAAGGTCATCTGGGTCAGCGTGAACGACACCGGGCGAGGCATCCCCGAGGAGCACCTGCCCCGGCTGTTCGACCGGTTCTGGCAGGGCGCGCGCTCCAACGACGCGGGCGCGGGGCTGGGGCTCGCGATCGCCAAGGGCATCGTGGAGGCGCACGGCGGCGAGATTCGCGTGAACAGCGTCGTCGGCAAGGGCTCGGCGTTCGCGTTCTCGCTGCCGGTGGATCCGCCCTAGCTACTTCCGCCACCAGTCGTTCTTGGTGACGACGGGCAGCTGCAGCGCGCGTTCTCGGTCCAGGTCCAGGTTGCCAATGTGCAGCGTCAGCGGCGCCTGTACCCACTTGTAGATGTTCTGCGTGAACAGCCTGGCGAACTTCTCCACGTGCGACTTCAGCACCTCGCGCGGCGCCTCCGGGAACATCTGCTCCAGCACGAGCTGCACCTCCTCCGGCACCAGCTTCTCGCCCGCGAAGAGGTGGAAGCAGGCATCCAGCACCGGGAAGGGCATCAGCTCGGACTCGCCGGTCTGGTTCGCCGCGAGCTCCGGACCCGCGGGCTTGAGCAAGGTCAGCCGGATGCCTTCGTACTTGTGGAGCTCGTAGAGGTAGTCCAGCAGGTACATCACCACCGTCTTCGGCACGTTCGCGATGACGGAGAGCGAACCTTCGAGATCTCCGCCCACGGTGGTGTAGCCCACCGCGCGCTCGCTCATGTTGCCCGTCTGCAAGAACATTCCACCGGACGAGTTCGCCCAGTTCCACATCCGCTGACCGCGGAGCCTGGCCTGAATGTTCTGCTCGGTGATCGGCGTGACAGCGGCCTCGCCCAGCATCTGCTTCGTCGTCTGCAGCTCGCGTTCGAACGCCTCGTCGATGGAGACGACCTTCAACGAAACGCCGAGCTCTCTGCAGATGGTCTCCGCCGCGAGCCTGGTCTCGGGAGAGCTGAACCGCGACGGCATGTAGAACGCGCTGATGAGCGATCCCGGATTCTGGGGCCGTGCTCTCGCCGCGTACCTGTGCGCGATGAGCAGCGTGAGCAGCGAGTCCCGTCCGCCCGAGAGCGCGATGCCAATCTCTTTGAACGCTCCCGTCTTCTCGAAGTAGTCGCCCACGCCCAGGGTGAGCGCCTCGAGGATGTCCTCGCAGAACGCCTCCTTCGCCGGCCGGAGCGAATCCGGCGAGGGCAGAAAGAAGCTCCGATTCGAAGGCACGGGATAGGTGAGCCCGTCGCGATGAGAGGCGAAGCCCTCCACTTTGATCCGCGTGGGGTTCGGGTTGTTTCGCAGGAACTGCTCGCGGTCCACTCGCCAGGTCGTGTTCTCGCCGCGGAGCCGGAGCGTGCGATCCAGATCCACCGTCGCCGAGGCGTAGCCTTCCACGAAGCGGGTGGCCTCCATCATCGGCTTGCCGTTTTGATTCAGGAACCCGCCACCGTCGAAGATGAGCCCGTCGTTGCTGCCCACGGCGTTGGCGTACGCGATGGTGACCTGATTGTCGGACGCGCGAGTGGCGATGAGCTCGCGGCGCGTGCCCACCATGCCCAGCCGGTACGGCGATGCGGAGATGTTGCAGACCAGCTCGGCTCCCGCGTACGCGCGACGGTGCATCGGCCCTTCGGGGCTCCAGATGTCCTCGCAGACCTCGGCGGTCAGCGTGCCGAAGTCGAACTCGAAGATGAGATCGCCCAGCGGCACCGCCTTGTGCAGCTCGCTCATGCCCGGGTAGCCGCGAGCGAACGTCCGGCCTTCGTAGAAGATGTTGTAGGTGGGCAGCTTCTCCTTCGGCACGAGGCCGTGCACCCGCCCGCCCGCGACGATGGCCGCGCAGTTGAGGCGCATGCCCTGGTGGGCGATCGCGACGCCGATGATGAACACGCTCGGCAGCCGAGCGGTGGACGCCGCGAATCGCTCCAGCTCGTCCCACTGCCGCTCGATGAACGCCTGCCACTGGACCAGGTCCTCGGGCGGATAGCCGCCGACGAGCTGCTCCTGAAACACGCCGACGGTGACGCGGTCCGCCGCCATCTTCTGCGCGAGCTTGAGCGCCCGGTCCACGTTGCTGCGCACCGCGCCCACCGTGGTGTTCACCGACGCGACGCCGATCTTCACCAGCCGCATGGAGAGGAATGTAACGCCCGAACTGGACGCAGGCGCGAATTCAGCCGCGAGGAACGTCACCTCCGCTACTGCGAGGCGCGGGCGTTACTTTCAGTGACTCCCGCCGCGCGGTGCCGCACGAAGCAGGTACTCGCGCGCGACCGTCACTTCCCGCCGCTGCCGGTCTCGCGCGAGGCCTTCCGCTTCTTCGCCTCGGTCTCGACGGCCTTGAACGTGTCGCTGATCCCGCTCTTGTTGCCCATGTTCGCGGCGAACGACGAGACCATGCCGCCTGGATCCACGGTGAACTTGTAGACCACGTGGCTCTTTCCGTTGTCCTTCGGCGTCACGAGCCAGCTGCCCTCGTTGACGCGCAGGCGGACCACGTTGCTGCGGGAGGGAATCTTGTCCGGCGCGGCGATCCAGTGGTTCTCGAAGTTGCCCTTGCCCGAGCCATCCACCTTCTGCGGCACGTCCACCTTCACGACGTAATCGCGCGAGGTGATCATCGGCAGGTCCAGCCGCGTGTACACGTAGCGGCTGCCATCCGGCTCCGCCTTGGTGCCGAGGTAGCGGCACTCCTTCACGTACGGCATGAACTTCGGGTACGCCTCGGGGTCGAGGATGGCGCTCTGGATGTCCTGCACGGGCGCGTCCATGTCGCCCTCGGCCCAGATCTCCCGGATGGCGGTGCCGGAGCGGGTGCGCGCCTTCACCGTGATGTTGCCCGTGGCCACCGTCTCCCAGTTGCCCTCCTCGGCGAAAGCGGAGAGCGAGACCACGAGGGCGAGGGCGGCGACGAAGGTGTGTGCAAACCGAGGCATGAAGGTTACCAAGTGGAACGCGGGGCGACGTCTCTGTCCAGTTGAGACGACTCGCCGGGA
>JBJMQN010000632.1:0-6314 GCA_045802665.1 Myxococcaceae bacterium
GCGAGCCGGATGTCTCCCGAGAGGTGAAGCCTTTTGGTGAGCTCCACCTCGGCGGCCGTCTGCGCTCCGCAGAGCTCCGCGCCCTCGAGGACTGCGATGCGGCAGGTGGAGCACCGCGCGTTGCCGCCGCAGGCGTGGACATGAGGCGCGCCCGCTCGGAGCGAACCCTGGAGGAAGCTCTCGTCGGGCCGTGAGTCGAACTCGAGTTGGTCTGGCAGGACGCGGACGCGCGCCACGGGAAACCTCGTCACTTCCTTGATGCGGTGAGCCCAAGCTAACTCATCTCAATCTCGCGGGCTGCGGCCTGTTCTGCTATCTGCAACCTCTGGTTGTCTCTCTGGAGGCTTCGTCCGAATGCTCCGCGCGTTGTTCATTGCTGCCACTGCGTCTCTGCTGCTCGCCGCCACCCCGTCGCCCAAGGCGAAGGCCGCGTTCGATCGCGGTGAGAAGGCGCTCGCCGACAACCTGCTCGACGACGCGGCCGCCGCGTACAAGGAGGCCATCGCCGCGGCGCCGGGTTACGCCGCCGCGTTGAACGGCCTCGGAAGCGTGCTCTTCAAACAAGGCAAGCGCGAGGACGCGATCGCTCAGTTCAAGGCCGCCATCGCCGCGGACGGGCAGTTCAAGCTCGCGTACTTCAACCTCGGGTTCGCGGCGCGCAAGGTCGGCGACTTCGCGACGGCGGCGGGCGCGTACGAGAAGTACACGCAGCTCGATCCGAACGATCCGGACGGCTTCTATGGCCTCGCGGAGAGCTACCGGCAGGGCGGTCAGCGCGACCAGGCGATCGGCGCGTACGAGAAATATCTGCAGAAGGAGAAGCGGCCGGATCAGCAGAAGTGGATGGACAAGGCGAAGGATCAGCTCGCCGCGCTGAAGGCCGAGGCCGCGAAGCCGCCGCCGACTCAGACCGCGCAGAACCAGGGTCAGCAGCAGCAGACCGGCCAGAACCAGACCGCGCAGAATCAGGGGCAGCAGCAGACCGCGCAGAATCAGGGTCAGAAGCAGACCGGCCAGACTCAGGGCCAGCAGACGGCGCAGAACCAGGGTCAGCAGACTGCGCAGAACCAGGGCCAGCAGCAGACCGGTCAGAACACTGCGCAGAACACGGCGAAGACCCAGGCCGGCGGGCCGAACGCGGCGGCGAACCCGGTGCTCGCGCAGAAGCGGATCGCGGACGGCGACAAGCTCCTCACGGAGAAGAAGTTCCGCGAGGCGTCGTTCGCGTTTCAGGATGCGGTCAACGCGGACGGCAACAACGTCGAGGCGCTGTTCAAGCTGGGCAACACGTACGCGGTGCTCGGCTACTACAGCCAGGCGATCGATCGATGGAACCGCGTCGCGCAGATGTCGAACGATCCGGGCATCAAGAAGAGCGCGCAGGACAACATCACCAAGGCACAGACGCGCATGGCGCAGCTCGGCGGCGGCTCACCGCAATCGCAGGGGTTGCAGCCCGGCTCCGGGCCGGTGGCGGATTCCACGCGGCTGACCGCGCGCAAGTCGTACGAAGACGGCGTGAAGCGGATCAACGGACGCGATTACAACGGCGCCGTGCAGGTCCTCTCCGACGCGATCCGAGCCGAGCCGACCCTGACCGTCGCGTACATCGCGCGCGGTTCCGCGAACATCGGCCTGCGCCGGTACGCGGAGGCAGCGGCGGATTACCAGTACGCGATCCGGCTCGACAGCGGGATGGCCTCTCCGCTCTACGGTCTCGCCGAGGCCTATCGCGCGCTGGGCCGCACCTCAGACGCGCGCGAGTACTACGAGCGCTACGTCGCCTCGTCCGCCCCCGACGTCCGGCCTGAGCTTCAGAACGAGGCGCGGATGAAGGCGGAGAAGCTGAAGTAGTAGAGGCGTCGAGCTTCGAGCTTCGGGCTTCGAGCTTCGAGCTTCGAGCGTCGCGCGTCGCGCGTCGCGCGTCGCGCGGACGCGTCTTACGTTGGCCTCGAGAGCGATCGTTCCGGGTGTCGGTTCCAGTTGAAAGCGCGCGTGTTCTGCGCGCTAAGCGAACCCGGCCATGCCGCCGGTGCGCTCGGTGATGATCCTCGCGAGCGCCCGATGTCTTCGGAAGAAGCTCGTGAAGTGTACGAACCTGCCGGCGCCGCGGATCGAATAGACCGTCAGCGGTCCGGGCAGGACTTGAAGGGCGCGGATCTGATCGAACTCGATTCGGATCGTCCGCACCATCCCGCGGTACGTGAGCCCGCCGTCGTCCACGTAGATCGCGGTCCGGCCGTAGTAGAGGACGCCCGCAAGGAAGAACGCGGTGAAGGACGCCGCGGTGACCAGCGTCTTCCACGGAACGCCATCGAACCCGAGCAGGAAGTAGAGCGCGTAGCCCCAGAACACCGCCGCGCCAGCCATCGCGACTGCGAGCACCCGGTGCGGACGGAAGACGGAATCTCGGACGCGCCGGGGGTTCATGGGACGAACGTAAGAACGGGCCCGCTCGCCCGCCAGCCCGACTGAACGGCGGCAGTGTAGGAGGGGAGGCCACCCGCCGCGTTCGGAAGCGGCTCAAGTGATAGGCCCGGCGCACCGACGGCGGAGCAGCGGGCGTCAGCTCTCAGCTCAAAACCGTCCGGCTCACGAACGCGCCGAGCGCCGAGCTCTCAGCTCAAAAACGTCCAGCTCACGAGCGCGCCGAGCACCATCATCGCGGCGCCTCCAGCGACGATCGCCCACTCCATCGTGCTCAGTGTGGGCACCTGCGGCAGGCGAAGCCGCGCGGCGATCACCGACAGCCGCAGCACCTGATTGCGCGACGGGCTCTTCGGTTCATGCGCGACGGGCGCCTCTTCGCATTCGGGCGCCGGCCTGACGAGCTGAAGCTTCGCCTCAGGTTCAGCGGCCATCGGGATCGGCATCGGCTCGGCCGACAGGATCTTTTCAGCGGGCGGCGGTGCGACTTCGGGGAGCTGCAGCCGGAGCAGCGTCTGGCCGATCTCGATCACAGCGCCGTCAGGCAGCAGCGCTCGGCGGGTGATTCGGCGGCCGTTGACGAAGACGCCGTTGGGGCTATCGAGGTCCTCAATCCACAGCCGATCCTGCACCTGCTCCAGCTTCGCGTGGCGGCGGGAGACGGAGGCATCGCGCAGGCGGATGGGCGCGTCCTCGGCGCGGCCGACGACGGCGTTCGCGGCGGTGAGCTGAAACCGTCGACCACTCTCGGTGCCGGTCAGGCAGATGAGGACCGGAAGCGGGCTCATCGCCGGGGCCTCGAACGTTCCGAGCATCTCCTTCGCGACCGCCGCCGTTCCCGGGACCGCCGCCGCAGTCTCCGACACATGAAGAATCGAAAGCCCGGGGCCCATGCTCAGGGTCTCGCCGGGAACCCAGACGCGCGGAACCAGCGCGGCGAACGGCACGCCGTTGATTCGTCCCTGAACGCGGGTGCGAAGCAGCCAGCTGGCGCCTTCTCGGCGCAGTTCCACCAGCTTCGCCGGCGCGCCCGGCACGCGCACGGTGTCCTGCTCCGTGCCGCCGATGCTGGCGTGGTCCGCCACAACCTCTACCTGCTGCTTCTTGCCGCCGAGAAGGAGTTCGAGCCTCATGCGCGCGCGTAATTTGCGACGGGTGTGCCAGCGTAACTGTTCAGAATGTCTAGAGAATGTTTGTGGCGATGCGACCGCTTCGAGCGCGAGCATCCGCAGGTCGGGACGGTGCAACGTGGGTGAGGAGGCTCGGACTTTCCTGTCGCCTCCTCCGACTCGCGACGGCAGGATGCCGTGCCATGCGTCGTTTTCTGATCGCCGCCGTCCTCGTCCTGCTCTCCACATCCTGCCGCGATGAACAGGCCGGCCCGCGCAACCGCCCGCCGCCTCCGCCGACGCCGCAGCAGGGGCAGGCGCTCGACACGGCGCCGCCGAATCTCACCGGGGCTGTGAACACGACGATGGGCAATGGCGCCATCGTCTACCTGGGGTCGCGCGTGTCGACGCCGAAGGCGAAGGCGGGGCAGCCGGTCTCCGTCGCGCACTACTTCAAGGCGCTGAAAGACCCGCCGCAGGGCTTCATGTTCTTCGAGCACATCGTGGACGAAGGCTCGGGACAGATGCTCGTGAACGCGGACCACGACTTTCAGCAGGGGGCGATGCCGCTCGGGAAGTGGCCGGTGGGCAAGGTCGTGGAAGACGTGACGACGTTCAACATGCCCGCCGCGCCGAGCGGCCAGATCCGCGTGCTGATGGGCTTCTGGCAGGGCGACAGCCGGCTCCCGGTGGACAACCCGGCATCGCATCGCGGCGATCAGCGGCTGCTCGGGCCGACGATTGGCATTCAGACCGACGAGCTGCCCGTGTACCAGATCCACCGGACCGCAAAGGCGCCCACGATCGACGGAGATCTCTCGGATCCCGTCTGGCAGTCCGCGACGCCGGTGGATCTCGCGGGGAGCTACGACGGGCGGAAGACGGTGCTCAGGACCACCGCTCGGATGCTGTGGGACGATCAGAACGTCTACATCGCGTTCGACAATCAGGACCCGGACGTCTGGGGCACGCTGCACAACCGCGACGACGCCATCTACAACGAGGAAGTCGTCGAGGCCTTCTTCGACGCGAACGGCGACCAGAAAACCTACAACGAGCTCGAGGTCTCACCGCACAACACGATCTTCGACGCGTACTTCGTCTCGTACCGCTCCGATCTCGAAGCGGCGAAGCCCTGGGACGCGCAGATGAAGACCGCGGTGAAGGTGAACGGCACCATCGACAACCCCTCCGATCAGGATCAGGGCTGGACGGTGGAGATGGCGGTGCCGATCAACCGCCTCGCGGAGGTTCCGCACGTGCCGCCGCAGGTGGGCGACAAGTGGCGGTTCAACCTGTACCGGCTGGATCACCTCGGGCGGAAACAGGTGGAAGGGTCCGCGTTCTCCCCGCTGTTCCGCGGCGACTTCCACAACGTGCAGCGCTTCGGCGTGCTCGAGTTCGTGAACTAGTTGTGCGGATCCAGATCCCAGCCCGCGTCCGCGGTGGACCGTTCGCTGGGGTTGCCTAAGAAGTGCAGGAAGCCCTGCAGCTCGAGCGTGTCGATCAGCTCTTCGGCTTCCAGCTGCGAGAACCCGTTGTGGTTCACGAGGATGTCGCGCATCAGCGATTTGCCGCGCAGGTAGCCCACGGGTCCGTGGTGAGCCAGCATGCGCTGCAGCTCCTCGGTGAGGTCCTTCAGGTCCAGATCGTCAGGGATCATCGGACCAAGGCTGTGGAGTCTGGTCCACCTGAGCAAGCTGCGCCGGCGAGTCCTTCACGTCCGCCGGTTGCTCGTGTGGATGCCAGGTGACCACCCGGACGTCCCTGCCGTCCGAAAGGATGCGGACCGCGCCGTCGCTGTCAGTGCGGTAACACTCAGCCCCGACCTCGCGGTACCGCTCGATGACGCCTTCGTCCGGGAAGTGGAAGCGGTTCTTTCGGCCCACGCAGAAGACCACGATTTTCGGCCGCGCCCGCTCCAGCAGAGCTTTCGAGGACGACGTCGACGAGCCGTGGTGCGGCGCCTTCATCACAGTGACCGGCCCGGTCTCCAGCGTCTCCTCCGCGGCGGCCTCGATGTCGCCCGTGAGCAGGATGCTGACCTCGCCGAAGCTCACGCGCAGCACCACGCTGCGATCGTTCACGCCCTCCAGCAGCACGCGATCCTTCGGCGGCCCCAGCACCTCCACCTTCGCGAGCCCCAGCTGAAACGGCGCGCTGCCCGCCTCCACCTCTTTCACCGTCGCATCACCCGCCGCGCTCCTCACCGCCGCGAGCAACGGCCCATCCTCCGCGCCCGCGCCGAGCCACAGCTCGCGCGTCGGCACTTTCGGCAGCACCGAGATGAGCCCGAGCGCGTGATCCGGATGTGGATGACTCAGCACGGCGAGATCCAACGAGCTGATCCGCTCCTCGTGAAGGAACGGCCGCACGATCCGAGCGCCCACGTCCGAGCCGCCGGCGATGCCGCCGCCATCGATGAGCGCGTGATGTCCGGCGGAGCTCACGACGATCGCGTCGCCCTGTCCCACCGCGAGGAAGGTGACGTCCAACGCTTGTGGCCGGACGACCACCGGCGCGAGGAGAGCCCAGAGGACAGCGATCGGCGCCGCCACGCCGAGCCAACGCCATCTCCCCGAACAGAGCGCGAAGGCGAACAGCCCCGCGAAGAACATCGCCGCGAGCGCGCCCCGGATCGCCGGCAACTCGATCGACGCCCCCGGCATCCGCGCGAAGAACTCCGCGGCGTGCACCAGCAGCCACGACGCGCGCGTGCCGGCCCACAGCCAGGGAGAGGCGAGGACGGGGTACACCGCGAAGCTCGCCGCGCCACCC
>JBJMQN010000633.1:0-2447 GCA_045802665.1 Myxococcaceae bacterium
AGCACCCCGCGCTTGCTGCCGTGCGTGCGCAGATGGCGCACGAGCTTGCGGGTGTCGATTCCAAAGATGCCCGGAACGCCCGCCTTGCTGAGCCACTCGCCCAGCGTCGCCGACGATCGCCAGTTGGAAGGAACGTCGCTGTATTCGCGGACGATCATCCCGGCGACGCGCGGACCGACCGACTCTTCATCGAGGAGATTCGTCCCGACGTTGCCCATCTCCACCGCCGCCATCGTGACGATCTGCCCGACGTACGAGGGATCCGTCAGGATCTCCTGATACCCGAATGGAGAGGTGTGGAAGACCACCTCGCCGCCCGCGTTCGCGTCGGCGCCGAACGACTTGCCTTCGAACGTGAGCCCATCTTCCAGCGCGAGCACGCAGCGGCCCATCAGCGGACCTCCTTCTGATCCGGGAGCGAGAGATGCTGCTGCAGCGAGAGCACACCGAGCTCCGAACGCCGCGTCCTCGCGAGCGCCGCCACCAGCATCTGCGCCGCTCGCACCGTCGTGTAGTACGGCACGCTTCGAAGCAGCGCTTCACGCCGGAGCGAGTAGCTGTCCGCGATCGCCTGCTTCCCCTCGGTGGTGTTGATCACCAGCGCGACTTTTCCCGCGCTGATGAGATCCACGATGTGAGGGCTGCCCTGGAGCACCTTCCGAACGGTGACGCACTTGACGCCCAGCGTCTCGAAGTACGCGGCCGTGCCAGCCGTCGCGACGATGCCGAAGCCGAGCGACACCAGCCGCTCCGCCAACGGTCCCACCGCCGCCTTGTCCGAGTCCTTCACCGAGATGAACACGTCGCCGGCTGAGGGCAGCGACATGCCTGCGGCGAGCTGCGACTTGGCGAACGCGCCCGCGAAGTCGTCCGCGAGCCCCATCACTTCGCCCGTGCTCTTCATCTCCGGTCCGAGCAGCGTGTCGGAGACGTTGAACCGCGCGAACGGGAACACGGATTCTTTCACCGCGACGTTGGACTGCGCTCGCTCCGGCGGGAGGTTCTGCTGCTCCAGTGTGATGCCGGCCATGCAGAGCGCCGCCACCCGAGCGAGAGGAACACCTGTCGCCTTGGAGATGAACGGAACCGTGCGGGACGCGCGCGGATTCACCTCCAGCACGAACACGCGGCCGCTCTGAACCGCGAACTGCACGTTCATGAGCCCCACCACGTTGAGCGCCCGCGCGAGCTGCACGGACTGATCCTTCATCTGCTCGACGACGTCCGCGGGCAGCGAGTACGGAGGCAGAGTGCAGGCCGCGTCACCGGAGTGAACGCCCGCCTCCTCCACGTGCTCGAGCGCGCCACCGAAGCGTACCGCGCCGGTGCTGTCCGCGACGAGGTCCACGTCCACCTCGACGGCGTTGGAGAGAAACCTGTCCACGAGCACCGGATGCTCCCGCGAAGCGCGGCCTTCATCCCGCAGGTAGCGGACGAGAGACTCCTCGTCCTGCACCACCTGCATCGCTCGGCCGCCGAGGACGTAGGAGGGGCGCACCATCACCGGATAGCCGAGGTCCGCGGCGAGCTTCTTCGCACCCTCCACCGACCGAGCGGTCCCGTTCTCCGGCTGCCGCAACGAAAGCTTCGAGAGCAGCGTCGCGAACCGTTCGCGATCCTCCGCGAGATCGATCGACTCGGGAGACGTGCCGAGGATCTTCACGCCCGCGGCCTCCAGCGCCTGACAGAGCTTGAGCGGCGTCTGCCCGCCCAGCTGAACGATCGCGCCCAACGGCTTTTCGCGCTGCGCGACCTCGAGCACGTCCTCCAGCGTGAGCGGCTCGAAGTACAACCGATCTGAGGTGTCGTAGTCGGTCGACACCGTCTCCGGATTGCAGTTGAGCATCAGCGTCTCGAACCCGGCCTCGCGCAGCGCGAACGCGGCGTGCACGCAGCAGTAGTCGAACTCCACGCCCTGCCCAATTCGCACCGGCCCGCTGCCCAGGATCAGGATCTTCTTCCGGTCCGTCGGCGGCGCTTCGTCCTCGTCTTCGTACGTGGAGTAGAGGTACGGCGTGAACGCCTCGAACTCCGCAGCGCACGTGTCCACGCGCTTGTAGACGGGGCGAAGGCCACGCCGGTGCCGCTCCGCGCGAACCGCCTCTTCAGGCACCTGGAAGATCGCCGCGAGCTGACCATCCGAGATTCCGCACTGCTTCGCGGCCTTGAGGTCCGCCGTCTGCAGCGTCTGCGTCGAGAGAGTCTTCGCCTGCGCGACCACCTTCTGCAGCCGGCAGAGGAACCAGGGATCGACGTCGGTGAGCGCGTTCACCTCTTCGACCGAGAGCCCGTCCTTGAACGCCTCCAGAATGAACCACGGGCGATCCGGCTGCGGCGTGCTCAGCCCGAGCTCCAGCGCCGCCCTGCGTGCCGAACCTTCCGCCGGGAGCTTCGGCGACCACAGCTGCAACCGATCCAGCTCCAGCGAACGCTGCGCCTTGAAGAAC
>JBJMQN010000634.1:0-3605 GCA_045802665.1 Myxococcaceae bacterium
AGCGTGGCGTCGGCGACGCGCGGTTGCTGCGCAGGCTCAACGCCCTCCGCCAGGCCCCACAGGGCGCGGGCACTCGTCTGCGCCCAGTCTAGACCACCCGGCGCCGAGCGCTCACCCGAGTGACTCGCGTCGGCGTTCGACTTCGCTCACGGTGAACGGGTGGCTCGGATTTTCCTTTGTGTCCCCACCCCGCATCGCTAGGGTCGCGCGCACCTTCGAGTAGAGGACGGGTTCGATGTTCAAGAAGCTGCTCGTCGCGAACCGCGGGGAAATCGCGCGGCGCGTGACTCAGGTCGCAAAGCGGATGGGGCTCAAGACGGTCGCGGTCTACTCGGACGCGGACAAGGATCTTCCGTTCGTCAAAGAGGCGGATGAGGCGGTGCGCATCGGGCCCGCTCCGGCGAAGGACAGCTACCTCAACATCCCGGCGATCATCGACGCGGCGAAGAAGACGGGCGCGGACGCGGTGCACCCGGGCTATGGCTTCGTGTCCGAGTCCGCTGAGTTCGCGATCGCGTGCAAGGAAGCGGGCATCACGTTCATCGGGCCGCCGGCGGAGGCGTTCGCTCGGATGAAGGACAAGAGCACCGCGCGAGATCTCGTGAAGAAGGCGGGCGTGCCGGTGGTGCCGGGATCGGACGGAATCGTTCCCGATGTCGCTTCCGCGATCGCGGCGGCGGAGAAGATTGGCTACCCCATCCTCTGCAAGGCGGCGGGCGGCGGCGGCGGAATCGGAATGGCGGTGGCGAAAGACGCGGCGGAGCTGGAGAAAGCCTTCCGCGCCTGCACCGACCGGGCGAAGGCCGCGTTCGGGCGCGAGGGTGTCTACCTCGAAAAATACTTCCCCTTGCCGCGCCACATCGAGGTGCAGATCCTCGGCGACCATCACGGTCACCTCATCCACTGCCTTGAGCGGGAGTGCTCGATTCAGCGCCGTCACCAGAAGGTCGTCGAGGAGGCCGGCAGCCCGCTGTTCCTGAACGGCCAGAACGAGCCGCTCCGAGCGAAGCTCTTCGACGCGGCACTGAAGGCGGCGAAGGCGTTCGGTTACGCCAACGCGGGCACCTGCGAGTTCCTCTACTCGGACGGCGACATCTACTTCATCGAGATGAACGCGCGGCTTCAGGTGGAGCACCCGGTCACGGAGCTCACCACCGGCGTGGATCTCATCGGCTGGCAGCTCCGCATCGCGTCCGGCGAGAAGCTGACGGTGAAGCAGGAGGACGTGAAGCGGAAGGGCCACGCGCTGGAGTTCCGGATCTACGCCGAAGATCCGGTGAAGTTCTTCCCGTCCCCCGGGCCGCTCAAGAAGTACGTCGAGCCCACCGGCGAAGGCGTGCGCGTGGATGGCGGCTACGTCGAGGGCAACCTCGTCACGCCGAACTACGATCCGATGATCGCAAAGCTGATCATCTCGGGCGCGACGCGCGAAGAGGCGACGGCGAGGGCCGCACAGGCGCTGCGCGGCTACGTGATCGAAGGCATCAAGAACAACATTCCGCTTCACCTGCGCATCGTCGAGGACGCGGCCTTCAAGGCAGGGCAGCTCGACACGCACTTCCTCGAAAAACACGCCAAGGCGTAAGGGAAAAACGAACATGGCTGACGTCGCAGCGCACATCACCGGGACCGTTTGGAAGATCGAGTGCAAGGTCGGGCAGGCCGTGAACTCGGGCGATGTGCTCGTCATCCTCGAGTCGATGAAGATGGAGATGCCGGTCGAGGCGCCCGAGGGCGGAACCGTGAAAGAGATCCGCTGCAAGGAGACTCAGGCCGTGAACGAAGGCGACGTGCTCGTCGTCCTCGGGTGACCATGCGCGCTTCGCTCGTCGCACTCGTCGCGCTCGTCCTCGTCCTCGCGGGCTGCGGCAACAACGCGCCGACTCCACCCGAGCCGCCGGGTGGTGGGAGCCCGGACGCGGGCGGATCGGGCGCTCGGTATCGCGCGTTTCAGATCATCGGCGCGCTCGATCGCATCGGGATCAACCGCGAGACGGACAGCGCGTGCACGCGGATGACGCTGGTGTCACCAGCCACGTCACCGAAGGAAGACGGCGGCTTCACTGCGCCGGGGACCTGGCATCTGGGCGGCATCATCACGACGGATCACGACTGTGCGGACGGCGGGAACGGTCCGAACTACGCCTCCACGTTCTCCGCGTACGGCAGCGTCGTCTTCCACGGCGACGCCGGCTACGGGTATCCCGCGACGATCGATCTCCACGCCACCACGTTCTTCACCTCCGGTGATGGCGGTTTTCCTCCGACACCCGAGATCCGCTTCGACGCGGATGGGCTGGCTGTCGAGTAACAGAGCCGGTTGAGTCCAACGGCGCGCTCGAGTGCGATAGCTTGGAGGGCATGAAGCGCCTCGTCCTCCTCTGCGCCGCGCTGTTCGCGGCCGCGACCCTCAACGCAGCTTGCGGCAAGCCTGCGGTCAATCCACCGCTGCTCAGCTTCGAAATCGTGAATCCCGGAACGCCGCTCGCGGATGGTGGCGGGATTCTGCTCGACGACGGTGGCGTGCTGCTGCCGGACGGCGGAGGAACGCTTCAGGAAGATGGCGGCGTGATCCTGCCTGACGGCGGAGGAACGGTGCAGGAAGACGGCGGCGTGATCCTCCCCGACGGTGGCGGGACGCTCGAGGAGGACGGCGGCGTGATCCTTCCCGACGGTGGAGGCGTGCTGCTCGAAGACGGTGGCGTGCTCTTGCCGGACGGCGGCGGGACACTGGAAGAGGACGGCGGAGTGATCCTCGCCGACGGCGGAGTGCTGCTCGAAGACGGTGGCGTCGCGGGCTCCGGGACTGACAGCGGCGTGGTCGATGCGGGCGAGCAGCCGGCCTACTCGTCGACGAAGACGGCGGCCGCGGTGCCGTCCGTCATCACGCCGAACACCCTCGTCATCCAACGACAGCTCACAGGCTCCCAGCCGAAGTGCACGACGATCACGCTGCAGAACCCGCCCCCCATCGCGTCATCCACGAATGACGGCGGCCTCTCGCTCCCGGCCGGCTGGGCGCTGCAGGGAGTGCGCGTGAAGAATCAGATCTGCTCGGGCGGTGGCGGCAGCGGCACGGCGGGCAACTCGGTCAACGGCGTCATCTCTTTCGACGCCGGGACGAACAACACCTTCCCCACTACCCTCAACGTTCACGCCGACGCGTTCTTCACGCCCGGTGGCGGCGGCTTCCCTCCGGCGGACATCCGCTTCGACGCGGACAACGTTCCGGTGCAATGAACGCTTCGCCGGACGTTCTCGTCGAAGACGCGGGGCTCGTGCGCGTGCTCACGCTGCACAACCCCGCTCGGCGAAACGCGCTCACCGCGGACGTGCTGCGGAAACTTCAGACCGCGATCGCACCGACGAGCTTCCGCGCGTTCATTCTGCGCGGCGAGGGCGAGCGGGCGTTCTGCTCCGGGTACGATCTGCAGTCGCTCGAACCGGTGGGGGAGGGCGCCTTGCCGGATGATCTCATCGGCGAGGTCTACGCGCAGATCGAAGCCCACCCGTCGCCGTTCATCGCCTGCCTGAATGGCGCCGCGTTCGGAGCGGGCTTCGAGCTCGCCACCGCGTGTGACTTCCGCATCGCCACAGGCTCCGCG
>JBJMQN010000635.1:0-5608 GCA_045802665.1 Myxococcaceae bacterium
CTGGGGGCGAGCTCTGTCTCGATCGAGGACAGGGCTGTTCGAACCTCACTCAGCCAGCTGTTTCTCAGTGTCCGGGAATCAGCCGTTGTCGCCCATCGCGCGGGTGGGGGCGCTGATGATCGAGGTGAGGCCGTGGTCGCGTTCGGCCGCCGCTCGGATGACGCGGGCGAGTACGCCGATCTCGCGAATCCAGTGCTGCGCCGTGGGGCCCAGCGCGGAGAAGCACACCGCCAGCACGGGCGGTTCATTGAGCTGGCCCATCCAGTAGCCGAGGATCTCGTCGCGCTCGGGAATCTCGATTGGGGCGAGCCTTCGCGCCTCGCGTTCGAGCAGCTTCTCCATCTTCGAGCCGAGCTGCGCGTTCCAGACCTTCACCGTGCTCGTGGGCCTGTGCGCCCAATCCGCGAAGGCGATTTCATCCTGCGGCGCGTACATCCCGCGGCCGGAGTTGGAGATGACCTGATCCGGCGCGAACGTCGGCACCGGGAACCAGCTCCCGCCCACCAGCGACGCGATGCCGAAGTGGGGCTCCGGGTTCTCCATGAACGTGTTGCGCAGCTCGCGCGCCTTCGCGGCCTCCGAGTACGGATAGCGCGGCTCTTCCAGCATCAACGCGATGTTCAGCGTCTGCTCGAGCGACCCCGCGTAGCCCACGAACTCGCCCGCCATCACCCAGCCGCCGTCGCGCGTCTTCTTCCAGTCGCTGAAGATCAACCGGTACACGGTCTCCAGCCACTGGTTCGAGTCGAGCGAGAAGAAGCTACCCTCCACGCCGCGGTCGATGAGCATCTCGATCAGCGTGAGGGTCTGCGGATCCTGAATGGACTGCCGGAGCTGATCGAGTCCCGCAGCGGCGTCCACCATCCCCACTTCGAAGGCAGGGAACGCGACCTCTTTGAGGAACCGATCGCCCACCGGCCGGATGACGACGTCCATCATGACGATTACGCCCGCGAGTCTTCGTGCGCGATGAGCTGGTAGATCTCTTCCGAGCTCTTCGCCTGCAGGATGTTCTGCCGGAACGCCGGATTCTTGAACAGGCGGCTGATCCGGGCGAGCGCCTTCAGGTGAATCCCCGCGCTGTTCTCGGGAGCCACGAGCGCGAAGAACAGGTGCGTCGGCTTGCCGTCGATCGCCTCGAAGTCGATGCCGTTCCTCGAAACGCCGAAAGACGCCATCAGCTGACTCATGCCTGGCAGCTTGCCGTGCGGGATAGCGACGCCCTCGCCGATGCCGGTGGAGCCGAGCTTCTCGCGATCCTGCAGGACCTCCACGAGGCGATCCGGCCGCAGCGCGGGGTTGCTCTTCGCCAGCGTGCGCGACAGCTCCTGAAGAACCTCCGCCTTCGATTGCGCGGAGAGATCCGCGACGACGGCAAGGGGACTCAGGAACTCGGCGATCTTCATCGGGGGCTCGGGGAGCGGCTGATTACTCTCTGCGTTGCGTCGAGTGCAAGACCGGGCAGGCGACCGTGCTTCGTGAGACAGATGGGTAATTGGTCCGGAACGGTCGCGAGGCTACGCTCGCTTCTCGCCGTCGTGAATCGATTCCTTCCCCTCATCGCCCTCCTTTGTCTGACTTCGTGCGTGCGGAGCGGGCCGAGCTCTGACCTCCGGGGCGATCCGGGCTCCTCCGATGCGCCGCCGTCCGGTTTTCGGCTCGACGATCCGCCGAACGTGGTGGTGAACGAGCTCCCGCCAGAGCCGGATCCGCACAAGGTGGTCGTCGTCGCCGCCGAGCCCCAGCCGGTCATCGAAGCGCCGCCAGCTGCGCTCGCCACCGAAACCGCGAAGGCCGCGGTGGACGTTCAGGCGCTGATCGCCGCGATGACGGTGGAGCAGAAGGTCGGCCAGCTGATGATGGTGGGCTTCGCCGGGACGGAGGTCGACGACGACATCCGGATGCTGGTGCGCGGCCGCGAGGTCGGAGGCGTGTGCATGTTCAAGCGCAACATCCTGAACGCCGAGCAGATCACGCGCCTCAATGATGACGTGCGCGAGCTCCTCGCCGATGCCATCCCGCCGTTCATCGCGGTGGACCAGGAGGGCGGCAACGTGGTCCGCATCTCCGAGGGGATGGTCGTGCTGCCGGGAAACATGGCGCTCGGGGCGACGCGGTCAGAGCAGCTCGCGTACGAGGCGGGAAAAGTTCAGGGCGAGGATCTCCGGCGGCTGGGCTTCAACATGAACCTCGCGCCGGTGCTGGACGTGAACGTGAACCCGAAGAACCCGGTCATCGGAATCCGGAGCTTCTCGGATGATCCGGCGCTGGTCTCCGCGCTGGGCCGAGCGTTCGTGAAGGGCCAGCAGGACGCGCAGATGGTCACCATCGCCAAGCACTTCCCCGGACACGGCAACACGGACGCGGACAGCCACAAGGCGCTGCCGGTGATGAAGGAGTCCGAGGCGGAGCTGATGCGGCAGATCAGCCCCTTCGCGGATGTGATCAGCGACGGCCTGGATGGCCTGATGACCGCCCACGTCGCGATGCCGAGGATCACCGGCGACGATCTCCCCGCGACGCTCTCGAAGAAAATTCTCACCGACCTGCTCCGTCAGCGGATGAAGTTCGATGGCCTCGTGATGACGGACGAGCTGGAAATGGAAGCCATCGCGGACCACTACGGCGTCGGCCGGGCGGCGGTGATGGCGATCTCCTCCGGCGCCGACATGGTGCTCATCCCGTGGCGAGCGGAGAAGAAGACCGAGGTCTACGAGTCGCTGCTGGAGGCCGCGCGCTCCGGCGAGCTCCCGATGGCGCGGCTCAACGACGCCGTCCGTCACGTGCTGGAGGCGAAGGCGCGGCGCGGAATGTTCGAGAAGCCGAGGCCTGCGAATGAGCGGCTCGCGGAGCTGCAGTCGGATGCTCGGCACGCGGTGGCGAACGAGATTGGAAAGGCGGCGGTCACGCTGCTCCGCACGGATGAGCGCAGCTATCCGCTGCCCCGGAACAAGAAGCTGCTGGTCATCACGGCCGAGGCGTCATTGGGCGCGGCGATCCGCAGGCGGGATCCGAAGGCGGTGCTGATGGAGGTGCCTGCGTATCCGTCTTCGGCGAAGCGTGCGGTGCTGAGAGATCGAGCGCGCGACCTCGCCGCTCAGGCGGACATCATCGTCGTCGGGTTGATCAACGCGCGGCAGCTGGAGCTCGTCACGCTCGCGGCCTCCACTGGAAAGCCCGTCGTCGTGGTCTCGATGGGCCTGCCGTATCTCGCGGAGCTTGCGAACGAAGCGCGAGCGGTGCTCGCGCTCTACTCCTATCGCCCGTCGGTCACCGAGGCCGCCGCGGCGGCGCTCTACGGCGAGCTGACGACGACCGGAAAGCTGCCGGTCAGCTTGAAGTCGCTTCCGTTCGGTCATGGGCTGGGCGGCACCGCGCAGCGTGCGGAAGTCGCGGCGCCGCGCTAATCGTCGGGGCCATGGCTCTGCAGATAAGGCCGGCTCGAAGCGAAGACGCGAAGGCACTCGGAAGAATGGGCGCGCAGCTCGCCCGTCAGCACCACCGCTTCGACGCCGAACGCTTCATGCTCCCCGACGACGTGGAGTCCGGCTACTGCTGGTGGCTGTCGAAGGAGATGAACGCGAAGGACGCGGTGGTGCTGGTCGCGGAGCTCGATGGGGACGTCGTGGGCTACGCGTACGGCCGCGTGGAGGAGCGGGATTGGAACCTGCTCCTCGATCGCTGCGGCGGGTTTCACGATCTCTGGGTCGAGGAGCGCGCGCGGAAATCCGGCACTGGCGCCAAGCTCGCGGAGGAGATGATGAAGCGGCTGCTCGCGCTCGGAGTCCCGCGCGTCGTGCTGTCCACGGCGGCGAAGAACGAGCCGGCCCAGCGGCTGTTTCAGCGGCTTGGATGGCGGCCCACGATGGTGGAGATGACGCGCGACCCGTGACGGAGCCGCTCCCATCGAGGGAGTCGACGCGGTCGCTGCTCCGCGCCTCGCAGGGCCGGCAGGTGAGGGGATCGCGGCGGGAGTAGGGAGCAGCAGCGCTCACCGCTCCCCCCGATTCATCCCGGATCGTGGCGGGAGCCGCAGCGCTCACCGCTCCCCCGATTCGTCCCGCGGGCCTGCTCCCGCGTCCCCCCGCGAGGCGACGGCGCAAGTCATCCTCGCCGCAGCGCCGCGCCTACTGACACTGCTTGTCCACGCAGCTCTGGCCCGCGAAGCAATCGGTATCGAACTCGCAGTGCTCGGGCGCCTGACGGCTGCAGAGTCCGCCCACGCACCTGCTCCCCTTGTCGCAGTTCTCGTCCGCTTCGCAGTGCGGGAGCGACGCGCAGTGGCCGTTCACGCACGTCAGCACCGGCGGGCAGTCCGATTCGGAAACGCACGAAATTCCGGGCGGCGGGGCGGGAAGCGTCAGGGCCGTGGTGCTGCGCGACTGACACTGGCCCTGCGCGCAATCGAGCCCCGACGGGCAGTCCGAGTTCACGCGGCAGCTCGGCGGCGCGATCGCGTCCACCGGTTTGCAGATGTTGTCGTCGCAGACCTGACCGCTGGGGCAGCCCACGCCGGAGCCCGCGTTGTTGCACGCGCTCGTCTGCGTGCAGACGCCCTCCGTGCAGATCTGTCCCTCGGCGCAGCCCAGCGCGCTGATGCATTCGGTCCCCGCGTCAGCCGTCGCGGCCTGACCTGCGTTGACCGGCGTGTCGCGTCCACTCACCGCGTTGCATCCCGCCACCGCGAGCACTCCGAAACACGCCGCCATTGCGGCGCCCTGCCACATGCTCTTCATGGACTCCCCCCTCTACTTCCGTCCGTCGGGCGCAACGGTGCGTGGCGCCCTCCACTTCGGTGAGTTGTCCGCGTGGCCAGTGTCACGGCTCGCCTGCTCAGCAGACGAGCGGGCCTCATTGCGGTCCCTGAGATCTGCAACTGCCCGCCTCACACACGAGCCCCGCGGGACAATCCGCCGTGCTCTGACAAGCAGCGGGCGGGGCCGGCGTCCCATCCGGGAAGCGGCACGCGCCCTCCAGGCATTGCTGGCCGCCCGCGCAATCGCCGTTGTCGGCGCAGGCGATCAGCCGCGGAGGCTTCGGCACCGCTTCGTGCGGCAGGCAGATTCCGTCCGCGCACTCTTCATGCTCGGGGCAGTCGCTGGTCGCGAGGCAGGCCGTTCCCGAGGGCGCCGCGCCCTGCCGGCCCACGCAGTCACCGGCGATGCATTGCTGACCTTCGGGACACTCATTGTCCTCGTGGCACGGAGGAGCAGGAGGAGGCGCCTCGGCGACGGCGAGCTCGCAGTGTCCGTTCTGGCAGACGTTCATCGGCGGGCAATCCTCCGACTCGCTGCACTCGGGACGCGCGGCGGAGCCCAACGCGATACAGCTCCCCGACCGGCACTCCTCGCCGGGCGCGCAGCTCTCAGGCGTGCACCGCTCTGCCCGTCCGCAGTTTCCGTCCACGCAGTGAGCATGTGTGTCGCAGCCCGGCTCGCCCGCGCAGTCAGCGACTTCATTCACCGGCGCTGCCGCAGCGGGGCGCGGTTTAGGGACAAGCTCGACGATCGCGTGCTCGACGTTCAGGACGCTGCGCGCCCACAGCCACGCGAAGGCGATCACCGCAGCGACCAAAGCCAGCTTGATGATCCTCGCCATCGCCCAGCCC
>JBJMQN010000038.1:0-5028 GCA_045802665.1 Myxococcaceae bacterium
AGCTCGCGATGGATCCGGACTACGACGAGCAGCTCGTGACGAACGGAAACCAGCCGGCGAACCAGGTCGACCCGAACATTGAGGTTGAGTACGCGCACGAGCTCGTGGCCGGGGATCTCATCGAGGTCCACACGGGGAAGGGCTACCTTCGCGGCGTCGTCGTTTCCCAGGACGACCGGTACACCACGTATCGCGCCGGGAACCGCGAGTATGTATCGCCCACGTATCAACTCAGGAAGCTGACGAAGAAGTCCGTCGCTTCGAACTAGCGGTTCAGCGGCTGCGCGTCGGGCTCGGTGCCGCTGGGCCCGCGCCGCAGCGACACGGCCGTCTGAGCTGGCAGGGCGAACGATTTCGCCGTCTCCCGGGCGCTCTGGGCCATCGCATCGGCATCCTTGCCATACGCGTGGATGATCGCGCGCTCGCGAAGAACCTCGACGCCGTCCACGACGCCGCGGCTCTCGTCGCGCAACTTCTTCCCCAACGCCTCCGCGAAATCGCGCGCGGTCTTCTCCGTCGCCGAGTCCTCGCCCGCGTCGGCATCCAGCGGCACGAACACATCCAACGCGTGCTCGCCCGGCTTCATCCCATCCGTGCCGGCGGTAGGCCGCGGTCCGAAGTCGAACGGGGACTTCTTGCCGTGATTCGCGGCGTCCCACAGCGCCTTGCGCTTGCTCTCGTAGAGCTCCACGGGCAACTCGCCCGAGCGTGCCTTTTTGCGGATCACCAGCAGCGCCCCGTGCTCCATCTTCTGCGACTCGGACGCGTTCTTCGGCAGAGCGTCCAGCGGGTACATGACGAGGTCGATGACGTTCAGCTTCACGCCGCGGTAGTCGATCCCGATAACGGCTGCGACCGAGACGACAGCGCCCAGGATCCACGGCAGCGCGAGAATGAACAGCGGTCTCGGCTTCGGCGTGAGCTTCTCGCTCTGCTGCGTCTTCGCGGTCAGCAGCACGCCGAACCGCTTCGGCAGAAAGAGCAGACCCGCCAGCAGCGGCGCGCCGATCGCGACGAGCACGAGGATCCCGCGCCAGCTCTCCTCAGCGCCGGACTGATCCTTCGAGAACAGATACGCCGCGCTGGACGTCAGGTTGTTCGCCGCGTGTGCCGCGATCCCCGGCCAGAGCGATCGCGTGCGGTACGCGAGGTACCCGAACAGTACGCCCAGCTCCCAGCGCGCGAGGAAGCCGACCGGATCGAGATGGAACGCGCTGAAGATCGCGCCGGTGAGCACGATGCCGACGACCGGTCCGAAACCGCGGAAGCCGCCCTCCGGATGGCGATCTCCTCGCAGCAATCCTCGCTGCAGCACGCCGCGGAAGAAGAACTCCTCGCAGAGCGGCGCGGCGATGGAGACGCCGGTGATGATGAGCAGCAGATCGATCCCTGACTGCGACTCGAAGATCTTCGACTGATCGAACTTCTGCTTCACCGACTCGGAGACGACCGAGGACGAGAGGAACTGCAGCGGTACGACCACCGCGAACAGGTTCACCACGCCGAGCAGAAATCCGTAGACGACCGGCGCGATCCCGGGCGCACCGAGGCCGGTGTACTCGCGCGGCGTTCTCCGCGAGAACTTCACCAGCGCGAACACGAGGCCGAAGAAGACGATGACCTCGGTGAACCAGAGTCCAAACCCGATGTTCAGGATCTGCACCGGGATCGCGACGAGGTAACCCAGCATCACCACGACCGTCGCCACCAGCGCGAGCGCAGCACGCGACACTGACGGCGCGTCGACTTCCGGGTTCGGCAATTCGGTGTTCACGCGAGTGGCGTCGCTTACCACTTTCTCGCTGTGCGCGGAGACGTTGGTCGTATATTGCGCGCCCCGTGTTGCGCCGCGCGTTCCACCTCGGTCTCGTCGCATTCGTTGCGGTCGCGCCGGCCACGGCTCTCGGAGCGGCGTACCAGATCGACGCTCGCACCGAAGCGCAGGCGTACGAGATCCGTTCGTACCGCCAGACGGACTCCGCCAACCCGGTGCTGCTGCCGCGCCGCAGGATCGTTCAGTACCTCGGCATCAACGCGTACGAGCTCATCACCGGTCAGGACCTGGGCTTCGAATCGAACCTGCGCGTGTTCCAGGACTTCGGCGTGTCGGACCTCGACGCGAACCGGGTGGACGGCCTCCACGCGCGCGACGTGGATCTGCTCCTCGCGAACGTCCGGTACAAGCACGGGGGCATTGAGGCGCAGCTCGGCCGGCAGATCTATCCGGACGTGATGGAGACGTTCGGGTTCGACGGGCTTCGGCTTCGCTACGTGTCGCCGCTCGGGGTGGGCGGCGAGGCGTACGGCGGACTGTGGAATCGCGGCTCCGGCTTTCTCTCCACCTCGGTGTGGCAGCCGGATGGCGTGCGCGAGACGGACATCCGGCGCCTGCGTCAGTACCCGGATCCGAACGCGCGGCCGGTGGGGCTCGCGCTGCAGCCGACGCTGGATTCGATCTCGCCGGTCTATGGCGCACGGCTCATTGGAGACAACGTCGCGCACACGGGCGTGTGCGCGACGCTGGGCTACAGAAAGAGCCTCGTCGAGGGGAACACCGACTACGAACGGCTGACCGCGAGCGCTCGCTACGGGAAAGGGCGCGGCATCAACGCGTGGGCCGGCATCGAGTACGACGTCATCCAGTCGCTGCTCTCACAGGCGCAGGCGAACCTCCGCTACGACACCGCGACGTGGGCGGCCTCGCTGGAGTTGATGCGGCTGCACCCCACGTTCTCGTCGAGCTCCATCTGGTACTACTTCGCGTTCTCTCCGCGTCACGAGGCGAGGCTGCGCGGCGATTACACGCCGCTCGGCGATTTTCGCTACTACGCGCAGGTCATCTACTCCATCTACGACACGCCGATTAACGAGGGCATTGGCCTCGCCGCGGTCGCCAACACACCCGGCGGATCGAACGGCGGCGGAAACATCGGCGCGGCGTATCGGCCGAGCGACCTGCCGGTTCACGCGAACGTGGATGTCACCTATCGCAATGGCTATGGCGGCAAGCAGCTGTGGCTGGATCTCAACGGCGGCTACTCGGCGGATCAGGGGCGGTGGACGTTGGATGGACGCTTCTCCGTCGCGAACGTGAACGACCAGTACAACCCGCTCCTGCGAGGGACGTTCTACGGCGCGCAGCTCTGGGGCAGCTATGCATTCAGTCCGCTGCTTCGCGCATCGGTGGCGGTGGAGGAGAACGTCAATCCCTTCACCCAGTCCGACACCAAGGTGTTCTTCCTGCTCGATGTGAAGGCGATTCTGTAGATGACGCGCACACCGAAGATCTGGGTGGCGGTGACGGTGGCGCTGATGGCGTTCGCCGGAATTGCGCTCGCGGCGACGGGGCGCGAACGGAGCCTCGCCGTGTACCCGGCGCAGGTGATGCCGATCAAATTCGACCACGCGCTGCACCTGGAGAACGGCTCCGAGTGCGTGACGTGCCACGACTCCGCGCGAAAGTCTCAGAAGTCGTCGGATCTGAATCTGCCGGGGCATTCGGGCGATTCGAAAGACTTGAAGCCGAAGGCGAAGTTCGACGCGTGGCATGCGGAGTGTTCCGACTGCCACGAGATGGATCCGAAGAAGCCCGGCAAGAAGGCCAAGGAGGGTGATCCGCCGGCCTCCTGCGACACCTGCCACGCCGGCTTCGATTACACGGCGCAGACGTATCCAGCGCGGGTCGTCTTCCCGGAGGCGAACCTCATCTTCGACCACAAGGTCCACGTCGATAAGAAGATCGAGTGCAAGAGCTGCCACGGCGACATGACGGATCTGAAATTGGCGACCCGGCAGCAGCTCCCGAAGATGGAGACGTGCCTGCAGTGCCACGACGGCAAGTACGCGAAAGCGGAATGCACCACGTGCCACATCAAGGCGCCGTCGGGGCGGCTGCAGATCGCGTTCGCTTCAGGTTCGCTGCGGCCGATGCAGGGAAATCCGCTCGGGCTGGATCACGGTCCGCGCTACGAATTCAACCACGGCAGCCGAGCCGCGATCGCGCGTCAGGAGTGCCTCGCGTGCCATACGGAAACGTACTGCGCGACCTGCCACGACTCGCTGCAGAAGCCGCTCTCCGTGCACCCCAACGACTTCATCACGCTCCATCCGCTGGAGGCGCGGAGCAACTCGCTGCAGTGCGAGAGCTGCCACCGCTACCAGTCGTTCTGCGCGGCGTGCCACGAGCGAGCCGGCGTCGGACAAAGCTCCGATCTCAACCTGCGCGCCGGCAACGTCCGAGTGCACCCTGACTATGCGACGTGGGTCGTCAACCTCGGGCCCGAGCACCACGGCATCGCGGCGACGAGAAATCTTCAGCAGTGCATCGCGTGCCATCGCGAAGAGTCCTGCCTGCAGTGCCACGCTGCGGGAACGGTGGCGGGTGCGACGCGCGTCGTGAACCCGCACCCCAGCGACTTCAAGACGAAGTGCCGCGGCATGTTCCAGAGCAACCCCACCGCCTGCCTCAAGTGCCACCTGCAGGGGATCGAGGCTCAGTGTCTATGACGCGAGCGCTCCTCCTCTTCTGCGCGGCGGCCCTCTGCGCCTCCTGCATCGATCCGGGCAAGCCCGTGCTCGCGTACAAGGACAAGAGCGCGCCCACGGTTCTCCGCAGCAAGCCCGCGAGGGTGACCGGGCTGACGGACACGGTGAACCCGCGCGATCAGCTGGTGGTGGTGTTCTCCGAAGAGATGGACGTGCGCAGTCTGCGTCCGGGCATCTCGGTGCGGAAGGACAACAAGGACGTCGAGATCGACGTGTTCGCGGACGGCGACGGCGGCACCGCGACGAACAACACCGAAGACTTTCAGGACCTCGACAAGCCGTACCCAGTGGGAATCCGGCGCACCGGCGGCGTGCTCTGGGAGACGACGGGCATTTACACGCTTCGGCTCAGCACGCTGCTCATCGACACCACGGGCAACGCGCTGGAAGAGGAGACCGACATCCGGTTCCAGGCGCAGGGAGATGCGGGGACGCCGTGAGAGTGTTTCTCGCGCTGACCGTCGCCCTGATGTTTTCCGCCTG
>JBJMQN010000636.1:0-5870 GCA_045802665.1 Myxococcaceae bacterium
AAACACTTACCCTCCACGAACCTCTACCTATATCACCATCATCAGCCCGCCGTGGCTGTGCGCGAGCACGAACAGCTTCTTTCCGGAGGCCTTCGTCTTCGCCTTCTCGAGGAAGAGCTCGAGGTCAGAGACGAAGTCGCGCCACTTGTCCGCGTAACCCCGCCGCCCGTCCGCCTGACCGTGGCCGCGATAGTCGAACGCGTGCACCCCGAAGCCGTCCTTCACCAGCGCTTCGGAGGTGCGGCGGTAACGGCCCGCGTGATCGCCGTAGCCGTGGATGATCGCGACGTGCGCCTTCGGGGAGTCCGGGACGTGCGACTCCCAGAAGAGGCGCAGGTTGTCGCGCGCGGAGAAGAAGCCTTCGTCGTTTTGAACCATCGGCCGCGAAGCTTACGGCGACGCGTGCAACGACTTCAGCTTTTTCATCAGCTCCGCGCGCTCGCCCTGCTCTTTGCCCGAGTCGATGAGATCCAGCGCGCGCTTGTACGCCTTCATCGCGTCGCTCACGCGGGAGGCGCTGCGATACGCGTCCCCGAGGTGCTCGATGACCAGCGGTTCATCCGGCATCAGCGCCACCGCGCGCTCCAGCGTGCTCACCGCTCGGCCGTAGTCTCCGCGGCGGTAGTAGACCCAGCCCAGCGAGTCGACGAACGAGCCTTCGTCGGGCTTGAGCTCCAGCGCGCGCGTCACCAGCCGCTCCGCCTCGTCGATGTCCTGATTCCGGTCCGCGAGCGAGTAGCCCAGGAAGTTCAGCGCCTCGGCGTGATCCGGATTGATCGCCAGCACCGCGCGCATTTGCTGAAGCGACTTCTCCACATCGCCCTTGCGCTCGTACGCGGTGCCGAGCGTGAAGAGCAGCGACTCGTCCTTGGGATTTTCTTTGAGCGCGCGGTTGAGGAGCTCGATCGCGTCCCCCACTTTTCCCTGCCGCGCATAGGTCTGCGAGATCGCGTCCCAGAGCTCGGGAGAGGGATGGAGCTTGAGCTCGCGGTTCAGCACCGCCTCGGCTTCGCGAACGTTCCCAGCCTGCTCCAGCGCGCGAGCGTAAGCGGGATAGAGCAGCGTGTAGTCCGGGCGTTCGGCGATGCCCTGCTTGAACAGCTCGAGCGCCTTCTGATGCTGGCCCGAGCCGGACAGGCACATCGCTCGGTGCAGCCGCGCTTCGTGGAAGAGCTCGGAGCCTTCGGGAACTTCGCCGTACGCGTCCGCCGCCGGCGCGAAGCGGTGGAGCTTCTCGTGGACGAGCCCCGCGTAGAACGAGATGCGCGGCTCGCCGGTGTTCAGCTTCCGCGCGTTGTCGAGCACCTCCGCCGCGTTCTCCACGCGGTGCGCGGCGAGGTAGCTGAACGCGACCTTCACCCAGAGCTCGGGCTCCTCGGTCTGCGACAGGAGCTGATCGAAGTACGCCTTCGCGGAAGGATCGTCGTTCTGCTTGAGCGCCAGCCGGGCCGCGGCGAGGAGCAGCTCGCGATCTTCGGGCTCGCGCTGCAGCGCCTCCGAGTACGCGCGCTCGGCGTCTTCGTTCTTCCCCTGCGCGTCATACAGCTGCGCGAGCGTGGACCAGACCTCCGCGTCGGTCGGATTCCGCTCCGCGGCGCGCTTGAGCAGCTTCTCCGCGCGGCCCTGCTCTCCACGTTCGGCGAAGGCGAGCCCGAGCCGCTTGAGGCCGAAGCTCTCGGTGGGGATCGCGGACGCGAGCTCGTCCACGACCTTCGTCGCTTCCTCCGGCTGATTCAGCTCGAGGTGAAGCTGCGCGAGCGCGAGGTAGCCGTCTTCGTCCTTCGGCTTCAGCTTGATCGCGCGGCGGAGGTGCATGCGCGCGCGGGTGTACTTGTGCCCCTCCATCAGCACGCGGCCCATCATCAGCTGCGCGGGGAAGTAGTTGGGGCTCTGGTCGATGACCTTCTTGAGCTCCTTCTCGGCGTGATCCAGATCCGAGAGCCGCGCGTACTCCTCGGCGATCGCGACCTGAAGGAACGGATTGCTCTCGTCGGAGGCGACGGCGAGGTGCAGCTCGTCCAGCGCCTTTCGCGACTCGCCCTGGAAGTGGAACATCCGCGAGCGGAGAAAGTGCGCGTAGGAGGCGGACGACGCGAAATCTTCTTCGACCTCCGCGGACGACTTGATCGCCTCGCGCATCGCCTGCTCATCCACCGGCGGCCGCAAAGGTCTGCTCTGGCCAGCGAGGGAAGCGGTTGCGGCGAAGAGCAGGACTGCGGCGAAGCGAGGCACGGCGTGGAGTTTAATCGGATCGAACCAGGGCCGCTCTGCCGCCCGCTATCGGGCTCGTTCCCACACGCACTCACCCGAAAGCGGAGTCCTAGTCGTCGAGATGTCCGTCGACGAGCGTTCCCAGCGCGGTGATGGCGTCCGGGAACTTCGACGGATCGTTCACGCGCGACACGTACCGCACGCCCTGCTCTTCTTGAACCAGCGGCAGCAGCCGAGCGAGCAACGCACCGCTCGCCTCCACCGTGCTCTCCGGCAACAGCAGCACGAAGCGCGCATCCCCGATGTGCGCGAGCACATCATGCGTCCGCAGCCGCCGCCGCACCGACGCCGCCAGAGACTCCACGCGATCGGTCACCGGGAACGCGGGGGTGAGCAGCGCCAGCGAGAGCGCATGGCCGTGGCGCTTGCTGCGCGCGAGCTCCTGCTCCAACCGCATTCGAACGCCGTCGCGATCCGGCAACCCGGTCGTCGGATCCCGGCCGGCGAGCCGCACCAGCGTCTGCGTCTTTTCCAGCTTCCGCTGCGTGTCGCGGAACTGCAGCGCGCGGTCCGCGCGCGAGAGCAGCTCCATCGCCTGGAACGGCTTGCCCATGTAGTCGACGGCGCCGAGGTTCAGCGCTCGGAGCTTGTCCGCGACAGCCTGATGCGCGGAGAGCAGGATCACCGGAATGTCCGCCGTATCGGTGGACGACTTCAGGGCGGCGGCCGCATCGAGCCCGTCCAGCTTGGGCAGGAACACGTCCATCACCACGAGGTCGGGCTTCAGCGCCTTCGCGCGCGCGAGACCTTCCGCGCCATCGCGAGCGACCTCCACCCGATAACGCGTGCGCAGGATCTCCGCGACGATCGCCGCGGTCTCTGGCTCGTCTTCGACGACCAGCACGCGCGCCTGCTGCGGCTCTGGGACCGGCAGCGGGACGGTGTGCTCGTCGAGCCGCTTCATCGGAGCGTTCGGCCGCGCCAGCGGGAGCGTGAACACGAAGCACGCGCCGCCCTCGTCCCGGTTCTCCGCCCAGATCTCGCCGCCATGCAGATCGATGAACTCGCGGCAGATCGCGAGGCCCAATCCAGTGCCGTCGCCGCCGTGCCGGTAGCGATCGAAGATGACGTGCAGCTTGTCCTTCGGGATGCCGGGCCCGTCGTCCATCACGCAGATCCGCACCGCTTCGCCATCGGGACGCGGCAGCCGCTGCGCAGCGACCACGACCTCCGACTTCGCGTGATGAAGCGCGTTGGAGATGAGGTTCTGCAGCACCTCGCGCAGCTTCACTTCGTCGCCGATGACCAGCATCGACTCGGGGGCTTCGGCGCGGAGCGCCATGTCGCGTTCGCGGGCGAGGATCCCCATCTCCGCGGTGACTTCCTGAGCGAGCTCCGAGACGTCCGCGAGGCGCGGATCGATCGTCAGCCGGCCGAGGTCCGTCTTACCGCGCTCCAGCAGCGACTCGACGAGCTCGAGGATCTTCCTGCCCTGCCGCACCATCGCGCTCGCGGAGGACTTCTGCCCCGTGCTGAGCGTGGAGTCCTCCAGCAGCCGCCCGTGGCCGAGCAGAATCTGCAGCGGCGCGCGAACGTCGTGGCTGCAGACCGCGATGAGCTCGTCCTTCAACCGGTTCAGCTCTTTCAGCCGCCGGTTCGCTTCGTTCAGCTCGCGGTACCGATCCACGTACGCGGACTCGAGATCGTCGCGCTTCTTCTTGAGCGCCGTGTGCAGGCGAGCGTTGCGCACCGAGTTCGCGAGCGCCGCCGCCACCGTCTGCGCGAACTCCTGATCCTCGCGCCCGAACGAGCTGTCCTGTCGGGAGAGCCGCAGGAACAGCGCGCCCATCAGATCGTCCTGACAGATGAGCGGCTGCACGAGGATGCTCTTCACGCCGAGCGGCACGATGTGAGATCGCACCTCCTCCATCAGCGGATCCTTGATCGCGTTCTCCACGTAGACGGAAGAACGGGTCTCGAGAGATCGCCGCAGCTCCGGGTAGCGCGCGAGATCGATCTGCATCGGCGCGAAGTCCGGGATGTTCCGCGACGCCATCACGCGCGCGGTGCGCGAGCCGTCGCCTTCCACGAGCACGATCGAGCAGCGATCGGTCGTGATCACTTTTCCGATCTTCTCGACGGCGATCTCGAGGATCTGCTCCAGCTCCAGCGAAGACGTCGCCGCCTGCACGATCTCGAGCAGCGCCTCCATGCGGAGACGGGATTGGGCGTCGCGCTCCACCGCTCGGCGCGCTTTGAGGGCCGACTCGAGCCGGGAGGGCAGCTCCTCGAGCGAGTGGATCCAGTCATCCACCCCGAGCGCCCGCAGCTCGTCCAGCTTGAGCTCCGAGGCGTCACCCAGAAGCGGCAGCGATTGAAGCTCACCGTCCTGCCGGATGAGCTCCAGCGCCTCCTTCGCCCCGGCGCCCGGTCCCGAGAGGAGAATCAGCTCCGGCCGCGCACCCTGAAGGCTGCGCAGCTTCGCAGGACGGTCGACGACCGCGGCGTCGAAGCCCCTGCTCGCAAGCTGTTCAACGAGCGCCGTCGTGGCCGGCTTGGCGCCGACCACCAGAACTCGTCCTCGGGAAAGGGTCATGGGGCCAACGTGAAAGTATGCGCCCAGCAATGAAAGAATAACAAATTGAGCGTCCCGCGTGGGCCGGTATCATGGGTGCTCACACCCCTGTGGGAGCAGCCTTTTGAAACGTCTGGCCTTCATGCTGGTCGCTGTGTGCGCCATCTCTTCGCTGAGCGCGCGCGCCCAGACGTCGGACGACTGGAGCACTCCGTTCCCGCCGAACCCGCCCACCGATGACAAGAACCCGCCTGCGAATAATCAGACGCAGACGAACAAGACGCCGCCTCAGCAGACGCCCGATGCGGGAGTTCCGGGCGACGGGCAGATCCGCAATTTTGGCCAACCGAACAAGCCGATCGAAACGCCGCCGCCCGCGACGCAGGATGAGACCGGCGAGTACAAGGTCATCAGCCAGCAGGAGCGCTTCATCGAAGAGGAGCGCAATCAGCACAGCCCCTCGACCATTCACCACGACGTGCTCGATACGCGAAACCTGCGCCTCACCTCCTCCGAGGGCGGCACGGTGGGCCTCTTGCACATCGGCAGCGCGGATCTCGGCAAGCGCGGAATGCTGCGCATCAGCCTGATGGGCGAGTACTTCCAGTCCAACAACTTCCCGGTGCGAAACGCGATCGACACGCGCACCGCTGGCACGTTCGCCGCCGCGATGACCCCGCTCGAATGGCTCGAGGCGTACGTCTCGTATGGGGCCGCCGCGAACACGAACTCGCGCTCATCGCCCGCGCTCATTCAGGCGCTGGGCGACATCGGGCTCGGTGTGAAGCTCTCCAACAAGTGGACGAAGGGCTTCTACGGCGGCGTGGATCTGCGGCTACAGACGTTCTCCGGCGTGGGCTCGCAGGACGTGAGCCGCTACGCGTTCGGGTTCACGCCGAGGCTCGTGGGCACGTACGACTTCCGCGAGCTCTCCAGCACCACGCCGCTGCGCATGCACGCGAACTTCGGCATCGCGTTCGATGGCACGGGAAACCTGGTCCGCCAGAACGTGCTCAACAGCTCGGAGGAGTACGCGCTGGGGATCAACAAGTACAACCGGCTGCTCTTCGGGATTGGCGCCGAG
>JBJMQN010000637.1:0-3688 GCA_045802665.1 Myxococcaceae bacterium
GCGAACGCCCCTCTACGAGGCCCACCGGCGGCTGGCGGGCCGCATGGTGGACTTTGCCGGCTGGGAGATGCCAGTCCAGTACTCCTCTGTCGTCGCCGAGCACGAGACGGTGCGCAAGGCGGTCGGCCTCTTCGACGTCTCGCACATGGGCGAGATCGAGTTCCGCGGCAAAGGTGCGCTGGAGGCCGCGAACGCGCTCATCACCAACGACCTCGCTCGCATCTCGGACGGACAGGCGGTGTACGCCGGCCTGCTCAACGAGAAGGGCGGCTTCGTGGATGACATCGTCGCGTACCGCTTCTCGCCCGAACGCATCTTCATCTGCGTCAACGCGAGCAACCGCGAAAAAGACTTCAACTGGATGGCCGAGCACGCAAAGGGCGTGGCTCCGGTCAACCGCAGCGACGAGTTCGCGCAGATCGCGATTCAGGGCCCGAAGGCCGCGGCGATCGTGCAGCGCCTCACGAAGACGGACGTGTCGAAGATCGGCACCTACCGCTTCGCAGAGGGCGAGGTCGCCGGAGTGAAGGCGATCATCTCGCGCACCGGCTACACGGGCGAGGACGGGTTCGAGCTGTACTGCGCGCCGAACGACGCGGAGAAGCTCTGGTTCGCGCTGCTCCAGGAGGGCGAGAAGGACGGGATCAAGCCGGCGGGCCTGGGCGCTCGGGATTCGCTGCGCACGGAGATGAAGTACGCGCTGTACGGCAACGACATCGACGACGACCACACGCCGCTGGAGGCGGGGCTCGGCTGGATCGTGAAGCTCGACAAGCCGGAGTTTCTGGCGAAGGACGTGCTGGTGAAGCAGAAGGCGGACGGCGTGAAGCGGAAGCTCGTCGGGTTCGAGCTCACCGAGCCCGGCATCCCGCGCCAGCACTACGCGATCCTGAAAGACGGCCAGAAGGTGGGCGAGGTGACGTCCGGCACCATGGGCCCGTCGGTGAAGAAGGCCATCGGGATTGGCTACGTGCCGCCCGAGCTCGCGGCCGAAGGTTCGCAGTTCCAGGTGGACATCCGCGGCCGTCCGGTGGGCGCGCGCGTGGTGAAGACCCCGTTCCTCAAGAAGGCATAAACGACATGGCCAACTACCCCGCAGATCTCAAGTACACGAAGGACCACGAGTGGGCCCGGCAGTCAGGCAAGAGCTGGGTCATCGGCGTGACCGATCACGCTCAGGAGGCGCTGGGCGACGTGGTCTACGTGGAGCTGCCGAAAGTGGGCGCCACGGTGACCGCCGGTCAGCCGTTCGGCGTGATCGAGTCCACCAAGGCGGTGAGCGAGCTGTTCGCCCCTCTGTCCGGCAAGGTCGTGAAGGTGAACGACGCGCTCACGAAGGATCCGCAGACCGTGAATCAGGACGCGTACGGGAAGGGCTGGATCATCGAGATCGAGCCTTCGGACCCAGGGCAGACGAGCAGCCTCCTCGACCACGCGGCGTACACGAAGCTGCTGGGATGAGCTGAAGAGCCGTCCCCGTTAGGACCCGAACCATGGCCGTCAACCTCTCCCACCCTGACCGCTTCATCGACCGCCACATCGGACCGTCGCGCGAAGAGCTTCAGTCCATGCTGCAGGCGATGGAGCTGCCGTCGCTCGACGCGCTGATCGCGCAGACGGTCCCGCAGGGCATCCGCCTCAACCGGCCGCTGGGCGTGATCGAAGGCAAGCACGAGTACCAGGCGCTGGCCGATCTGGAGGCGCTGGCGCAGCGGAATCAGGTGTACCGGTCGTTCATCGGCATGGGCTACGCGGACACGCTCACGCCGGGCGTGATCCTTCGCAACATCCTGCAGAACCCGGGCTGGTACACCGCGTACACGCCGTATCAGGCGGAGATCAGCCAGGGGCGGCTCGAGGCGCTGCTCAACTTCCAGCAGATGGTGATGGATCTCACCGGGCTGGAGATCGCGAACGCGTCGCTGCTCGACGAGGGCACCGCGGCTGCTGAAGCCATGCACATGGCGCAGGCGATCAAGAACTCCGACGGGCCGCAGGCGATGTTCATCGCCAGCGACTGCCACCCGCAGACCATCGAGGTCGTGCGCACGCGAGCGGAGCCGCTCGGCATCGAGATCGTCGTCGGCGATCCGGCGACGTTCGATTTTTCGAGCAAGAAGGTCTTCGCGGCGCTCGTGCAGTACCCGTCCACCGACGGCGCCGTGCGCGACTACCGGGCGTTCGCGGACAAGGCGCACCAGGCGGACGCGGTCGTCGTCGCCGCGTGCGATCTCCTCGCGCTGACGCTGCTCACGCCTCCGGGCGAGTGGGGCGCGGACATCGCCGTCGGCAACACCCAGCGGTTCGGCGTGCCCATGGGCTACGGCGGTCCTCACGCGGCGTTCATGAGCACCCGCCAGCAGTGGGCGCGTCACATGCCGGGCCGGATCATCGGCGTGTCGGAGGATTCCAACGGTCACGTGGCGCTGCGCATGGCGCTCCAGACCCGCGAGCAGCACATCCGTCGCGACAAGGCGACGTCCAACATCTGCACCGCGCAGGTGCTGCTGGGCGTGATCGCCAGCATGTACGCCGTCTACCACGGGCCGAAGGGGCTCAAGTCGATCGCCGAACGCGTCCACGCGATGGCGGCGGTGCTCGCGCGAGGGCTGCAGAGACTCGGCCTCAAGGTTCGCCACAGCCGCTTCTTCGACACCCTCCGAGTGGACGCGGACCCGGCGACGGTGCGCCAGTGGGCACACTCCGCAGATGCGCTGAAGATCAACTTCCGGATCTACGAGGACGGAATCGGCATCGCGCTCGACGAGGCGACCACGCCCTCGGATCTGGAGCACGTCCTCGCGGTGATCTCCGGCGGCAAAGCGCCGAAGGGCTTCGTGGATCAGCTCGCTTCCGAGACTGACGCCGCGCTCCCCGCGGAGCTCTCGCGCAAGACCCCGTACCTCACGCACCCGGTCTTCAACCGCTATCACTCCGAGACGGACATGCTCCGGTACATCAAGTACCTCGAGAGCAAGGACTTCAGCCTCGCGGACGGAATGATCCCGCTGGGCTCGTGCACGATGAAGCTGAACGCCACCTCCGAGATGATCCCGGTGACATGGCCGCAGTTCGGCAAGCTTCACCCGTTCGCTCCGGTGAATCAGGCGCTGGGCTATCAGGCTATGTTCCACGGGCTCGAGAAGGCGCTTTGCGAGGTCACGGGCTTCGCGGCCTGCTCGCTCCAGCCGAACGCGGGGTCTCAAGGTGAGTACGCGGGGCTGCTGGTCATCCGCCGCTATCATCACAGCCGCGGTCAGGCGCACCGCAACGTCTGTCTCATCCCGCAGTCCGCGCACGGCACCAATCCGGCCACCGCGGCGATGGCGGGGATGAAGATCGTCGTCGTCGCGACCGATGCTTCGGGCAACGTCGACGTCGCGGATCTCACGGCGAAGGCGGAGCAGTACAAGGATTCGCTCGCGGCGCTGATGGTGACATATCCGTCCACGCACGGCGTCTTCGAAGAGCAGATCAAGTCGATCTGCCAGATCATCCACGAGCGCGGCGGCCAGGTGTACATGGACGGCGCGAACATGAACGCGCAGGTCGGCGTCTCACGCCCCGGCGACATCGGCGCCGACGTCTGCCACCTGAACCTGCACAAGACTTTCTGCATCCCGCACGGCGGCGGCGGGCCAGGAATGGGACCGATCGCGGTCGCATCACAACTCGCGCCGTTCCTGCC
>JBJMQN010000638.1:0-12196 GCA_045802665.1 Myxococcaceae bacterium
AGAGAGATCTGCGATCCGACCGGGCGCTGCCGGACCTTCACGGCATTGCCACTTCATTGCGTAGTTCTGTGCACCGAAATTTCCGCAAATCGCCGCTTCCTCCGCGATTTCGGTGCACAGGAATACGCAATGGAATCGCGGACGATCCCAGAACCAACGCAGACGCGTTGCCAGATTGCATCGGCGCATCGGTTCGCTCGGGGCAGCGCAACCGCTGCTCGTCGTCGGCGCTCTTCACTGCGTGCGCAGGTCCGGCTTGTCGAAGCTCTGTCCCGCTGGTTGCACGTAGGGAGCCTCGTACGGCCCGAAGTCACCAAGCTGGCCGGCGTGAATCGCGTTGAGGGTGCTCCGATTTTGGGGAGGAGCGCTCATCTCGTACACCTCGCATCCGCCGTCGGAGGCGGGGCCGCTGCACGCGACCGTGAACGGAGAATCCCTGACGACTACGCACCGCTTCGCGCCACCGTCTTCGACGCGCAGCGTGCAAAGATCCTGATTGAACCGGATGCGGAGGAACTCCGGGACGCCCACGGTCCAGCGACCTCCATCAGGAAGCGAGCCGCGCTCCGAGAGTCGCGCGCTCCGTTGGGATCGAGCATCGGCGCCGGAAGATCCGCTGCCGGCGACACCGCCTGCACCCATCAGCGCGATGGCGATGAGGGCGATGACGATGAGGCGCATGGCGTTACCTCATGTCGTCTGCAGCAGCGCACCGCACAGACGGGACTGCGTCCAGCTCTCACGGCTCCGGGTTTCCGTCCGCCTGCCGCTTCGCGCCTTCCACGGCGGAGCGCACCGCATCCGCCGCGCCGCAATTACTCAAACGCTCACCGCGTCTGCACCGGCGCGTTCGCCGCCACGATCCCTCCGGTCGTCACCTGCACGACCGGGTTCTTCGCTCCGGGGCTCGTGTTCCGCACGTACGGCCCGAGCTGATCGATGTCGATGATGTCGAACTCGCCAACCTTCTGGTTCCGCGACACCGCGCAGTCGATCAAGCCCTGCTGAATCAGCGCGAAGCTCTTGTAGCTGTTCACGCGCTTGAGCCGGCTGTCGCGGGTGACATCAGGGCAGCCGCGGATCTCGGTGTAATCGTCGAAGCCTATGCGCACGAAGCTGCCTTCCTTCGGTCCGCTCGCCCAGCGGTAGACCATCGCGCCGTCATCCGGGCCAACCGATCGGAGCAGCTCTCCGTCCGCGGTCCGGATGTTTCTGCCGGTCTCCGTCGGACACGACACGCCGCCGGTCTGAAGCATCGCGGACGGGTAGGGACCCGGAATGAACGCGGACACTCGCGTCCACTCGCTCAGCGAAAATCCGACGCAGTCCCGGGTCACCGCGCTCTCGGGCGGTCCCACCGACACGACACCGTCCTCGCCGATCGTGATCGGCTGACCCAGAAAAAACGCGAGCCCGGCCAACGCCTCATCCGCCGTCGCCGTCGTCAGCACCACCGTCAACGTCTCGCGATCGTACGGCGCCGCCACCGCCACCGGCCGCTTCAGGCTGAGCGACAGAATCTCCGCCAGCTCCCCAGCCGTCGTCTCCTTCTCCCACAGGAACTGAATCTTCGGCCCCGCGCCGAGATCCGGCTTCGGGAAGTTCTTGCTCGGCGGCTCCTTGCCGATGAAGACGAAGTCCTCGCGCCGGGTGACGCGGTCGTTCACCTGCGCCAGCACGTCGCGCACGAACGCGTCCTTCTTGCTCGCGCTGAACTCGCCCTTGACCTTCCCCGCGAGCGGCGCGGCGAACAGGTTCAACGCGGCGTGACGCGCCATCAGCATCACCGCATCGGTTGCGGGGGCGTTGATCTTGATCGCATCAGGGGCAGGAGCTGCGGCCAGCACGACGACGAGCGCGGCGGTGATCATGTGCCCTGGAATATACCGGGTTGCGTCCAGTTCTGGTGTGCCGTTCACCGCTCCCGTGCAACGCCCTGCATCGGCTGTTAAAGGTCTCGCGATGTTCCACGGAACGACGATCCTCTCGGTGCGCAGGGACGGGCGGGTGGTGATTGGCGGAGATGGCCAGGTCACCTTCGACAAGACGGTCATGAAGGGCACCGCGAAGAAGGTGCGCAGGCTGGGCGACGGCTCGGTCATCGCCGGCTTCGCGGGCGGCACCGCTGACGCCTTCACGCTCTTCGAACGCTTCGAGGCCAAGCTGAAAGAGCATCAGAAGAACCTCGCGCGAGCGGCCGTCGAGCTCGGCAAGGACTGGCGCACCGACCGCTTCCTCCGAAAGCTGGAGGCGCTCCTCATCGTCGCGGACAAGGAGAAGACGTTCATCCTCTCCGGCGCGGGCGATGTCGTGGAGCCGGACCTCGGCATCGCGGCCGTGGGCAGCGGCGGGCCCTACGCACAGGCCGCGGCGCACGCCCTGTTTCATCACAGCACGCTCTCCGCGAAGGAGATCGTGAAGTCTTCGCTCGAGATCGCCTCGTCCATCTGCATCTACACGAACAACAACCTCTCGTTCGAGGAGCTCTGAGGGCCATGCCAGACCGAAAGCCGCCCTCGTTCACGCCGCGCGAGATCGTCTCCGAGCTCGACCGGTACATCATCGGCCAGAACGCCGCGAAGCGCGCCGTCGCCATCGCGCTGCGAAACCGTTGGCGCCGTCAGAACGCGCCCGCGGAGCTCCGCGAGGACATCTACCCGAAGAACATCATCCTCATCGGCCCCACCGGCGTGGGCAAAACCGAGATCGCTCGAAGGCTCGCGAAGCTCGCTCAGGCGCCGTTCATCAAAGTCGAGGCCTCGAAGTTCACCGAGGTCGGCTACGTGGGCCGCGACGTCGAGTCCATGGTGCGCGATCTCGTCGAGGCCGCGATTTCGCTGGTGCGCGAAGAGGAGACGGAGAAGGTCCGCACCCGCGCGCGCGAGCTCGCCGAGGACCGGCTGATGGAGATCCTCTCCGGCCGTACCTCCAGCTCCCAGGGGCGCACGCCGTTCGGTTTCGCGCCGCCTCCTCCTCCGCCGTCGCCGCCGCACATCGGGGAGTCCGAACGCGAGAAGCTTCACGCGAGGCTCCGCGCGGGCACGATGGACGACGAAGAGGTCTAGGTGGGGTGCAGGAGAGCTCCACCGCTTTCATGCGCAACTTCGGCGGCGGCGGCGAAGAGATCGGGATGAACCTGCAGGATCTCTTCAAGAACATCCCCGGCTTCCAGCGCACCCGGAAGCGCAGGCTGAAGGTCCCCGACGCGCTGAAAGTGCTCGAGGCAGACGAGGCGTCGCGGCTCGTCGATCAGGATCGCGTCCAGCGCGAGGCGCTCGTCCGCGCGGAGAACCACGGCATCATCTTCCTCGACGAGATAGACAAGATCGCCGGGCGCGAGGGCACGCAGGCGGGGCCGGACATCTCGCGCGAGGGCGTGCAGCGCGATCTGCTGCCCATCGTCGAAGGGTCCACCGTCACCACCAAGTACGGAGCGGTGAAGACGGACCACGTGCTGTTCATCGCCGCGGGCGCGTTCCACGTGAGCAAGCCGTCAGACCTCATCCCCGAGCTTCAGGGCCGCTTCCCGATCCGCGTGGAGTTGGAGGCGCTGTCCGGCGCGGATCTGGTGCGGATCCTCCGCGAACCGAAGAACTCGCTCATCCGGCAGTACGCGGCGCTGCTCGCGGCCGAGGGCGTGCGGCTGCACTTCACCGACGATGCGCTGGAGGAGATCGCGAAGATCGCGCAGTCCGTCAACGACCGGACCCAGAACATTGGCGCTCGGCGGCTGCACACCGTGCTCGAACGACTGCTCGACGACATTTCGTTCAATGCCAGCGAGCTCACAGCGGACAGAAAAGACGTTCAGGTCGATGCGGCGTATGTTCGCGAGCGGCTCGCCGAGATCGTCAAAGACGAAGACTTGAGCCGCTACATCCTCTGAAGGAACCGTCCAAATGGGTCTGACCGCCGTGCCGCCGGAGAAGCTGAACGCGCAGGAGCTGATCGAAAAAGCGAAGCGCCGCCTCGTGGGCAACTACAAGCAGGCGCCCATCGTGCTCGAGCGCGGGCAGGGCATCTGGGTCTGGGACGTCGAGGGCAAGAAGTACATGGACCTCATCGGCGGCGTCGCGACGTGCGCGCTGGGCCACTGCCATCCACAGGTCGTCGCGGCGCTGAAAGCCCAGGCCGACAAGCTCTGGCACGTCTCGAACGCGTTCTACATTCGCCCGCAGATTGAGCTCGCGGAGAAGCTGACCGCCGCCTCGGGCCTGGACCGCGCATTCTTCTGCAACTCGGGCGCGGAGGCGAACGAGGCGCTGCTCAAGCTCGCCCGCAAGTACCAGAAGGAGAACGGCCGCCCCGAGCGCTTCCACGTCATCACCTTCGAGAACAGCTTCCACGGCCGCACGCTGGCGACGGTCGCCGCGACCGGTCAGAAGAAGCACCAGAACGGCTTCGAGCCGCTGCCTGCGGGCTTCGTCCATGTGCCGTACGGCGACATCGAGGCGGTGAAGCAGGCGATCACGAAGGAGACGGCGGCGATCCTCGTGGAGCCGATTCAGGGCGAGGGCGGCGTCCGTCCGGCGCCGGCGGGCTACCTCAAGGCGCTCCGCCAGCTCTGCGACGAGCAGAAGCTACTGCTGCTGGTCGACGAGATTCAGACCGGCATGGGCCGCACCGGAAAGCCGTTCGGGTTCCAGCACGATGGGATCCTCCCGGACGCGATCTCGATCGCGAAGGCTTTGGGCAACGGCATCCCGGTGGGCGGCATCCTCGCGCGCGAGCAGGTCGCGGCGGCGCTCACCCCCGGCAGCCACGGCTCGACGTTCGGTGGAAATCCGCTCGCCACGGCCACGGCGAACGCGGTGGTGGACATCGTGATGGACCCGAAGATGCTCGAGTCCGTCGCCCGGAAGGGTGAACGGCTGCTCGCCGGCCTTCGCGGCGTGGCGGAGCGCAACAAGGACAAGGTGAAGGACGTTCGCGGCCGGGGGCTGCTCGCGGGGGTGGAGCTGTTGTCGGACGCCGCGCCGTTCGGGGCAAAGTGCCGGGATCAGGGCCTGCTCCTCAACCTGGCGGGCGACCGGACCCTCCGCTTCGCTCCCCCCTACATTGCGACCGAGGGCGAATTGGATGAGGGCGTCGCGCTGTTTGAGAAGGCCCTCCGCTCGTAGGCGTCCCCTCGGGTTTCCCTCGGATTGCGTCGCAATGTGCCATTTCCTACACTCCGCTTTCCGTAATACTGAAGCATTCCAGGGGATGCGCCCGTAGTGAGCGAGACCGAGCAGATCATCGGGCTGGGGGCCCGAGGCGACTATGTGGCCCCCGTTCCGAATGCTGATCCAAACCGACTCCGGTTGACCCCGGACGAGGCCCGTGTGTTCTCAGGGATCGGCCGCGCGGCGAAGATCGAGGATCTGCTCTCGCGCAGTGGGCTGGACGAGCCGAAGGCGATTGCCGTGCTGCTCGCGCTGCGGGCGAAGGGCGCCATCACGCCCGCGCGCGTCACCGCTGCTCAGCCGCACAAGCAGATCGACGCGGCGCTGGCCGAAGAGGTGGACATCCCGCCCGAGCGCAAGAAGGAGATCCTCGATCTCGACCGCGCGCTGGATGGCCTCAACTACTTCGAGATGCTGGGCCTGCCTCCCGGGGCGCGGCCGGATGAGGTGAAGAAGGCGTACTACGAGGCCTCCCGCCGCTATCACCCGGACCGCTTCTTCGGCCGCAACCTGGGCAGCTTCCGCGGCCGGGTGGAGCGCATCTTCCGCAAGATCTCCGAGGCCGAGCAGACGCTCACCGACGAGAAGAAGCGCGAGGCGTACCTCAAGCTGCACCCTGACCTCGCCGCGCCGCCCGAGCCCGCCCCCGCGCCGCGCAGCGCCGAAGAGGAACAGCGCGACGCCGAGCGCAGGTCGCGGCTGTCCCGCCATCCGTACTTGATGAAGAACGCGCGGCTCAACGAGATGGTCGCGACGGCGAAGAAGCACCTCGAGTCCGGAGAGGCGGGGCTCGCGTTGTCGGATCTGCACCTCGCGCTGCAGATCGACAACCGGCACAAGGAGGCGCTCGCGCTGCAGGCGGAGGCTCGGAAGGTTCACGAGAGCAACCGCGCCGCCGCGGAGCTCAAGCGCGCCGCGGAGCTGGAGAAGGCGGGGGATTCGAAGGCAGCGTGCAGCTCGTACCGGCTCGCGGCGGGAATCGATCCGAAGAGCGCTCGCGCGGCGTACAAGGCGGCGGAGCTGATGGTGGCGCTCGGCGAGGATCCGAAAGAGATCCGCGTCTACGCGCAGCGCGCGGTCGATCTGGAGCCGAAGAACGCGGATCACCAGGCGCTGCTCGGGGTGGTGTTCAAGGAAGCCGGGATGGACAAGCTGGCAGCGAAGCACTTCGAAGAGGCGCTCAAGCTGAACCACAATCACGCCGAGGCGAAGAAACACGTCAAGAAGGGTCGCTGGCCGTTCTAGAACGACACCCACAGATGGCCGACCAGGAACCCGTCATCGGAATCGACCTCGGCACCACCAACAGCGTGGTGGCCACGGTCCAGAACAGCCAGCCGGTGGTCATCAAGAACCGCACCGGCAGCAACCTCACGCCCTCCGTCGTCGCGGTGACCAAGGCGGGCAAAAAGCTCGTGGGGCAGATCGCCAAGCGTCAGGCGATCACCAACCCCGGCGACACGGTCTACGCCTCCAAGCGGCTCATCGGCCGGAAGTTCTCGTCCGAGCACGTGCAGCAAGCGGTGCGGCTGCTCCCGTACCAGATCGTCTCCGGCGAGCACGACGACGTGCGCATCCGGATGGGCGGCAAGGACGTGACGCTCCCCGAGATCTCCGCGGACGTGCTGCGCGAGCTCAAAGCGGACGCCGAGGCCTTCTTCGGCCGAGCGGTGCAGAAGGCCGTCATCACCGTCCCCGCCTACTTCAACGACGGTCAGCGGCAGGCGACCAAGGACGCGGGGAAGATCGCCGGGCTCGAAGTCCTCCGCATCATCAACGAGCCCACCGCGGCCGCTCTGGCGTACGGGTTCGGCAAGGTGGTCAACGGCAAGGTCGCGATCTTCGATCTCGGCGGCGGCACGTTCGACATCTCGGTGCTGGAGATCAGCGCGGGCGTGTTCGACGTCGTCTCCACCGGCGGCGACACGTACCTCGGCGGCGAAGACTTCGACAACCGGATCATCGAATGGCTCGTGCTCGACTTCGCGAAGGAGCACGGCGTCGATCTGCGCAAGGACCGGATGGCGCAGCAGCGGCTGAAGGACGCCGCTGAGAAGGCAAAGATCGAGCTGTCCACGGTCAAGGAAGCTCAGATCTCGCTGCCCTTCATCTGCACGCCTCCGGGCGGCGGCGCGGCGCTCCATCTGCAGAAGACGCTCAACCGCGATCGCTTCGAGCAGCTCGTCGACGACCTCATCGAACGGACGATCAGCACCTCCGAGGAGGTCCTCAAAGAGGCGAAGGTCAAGCCGGCGGACCTGAAGGAGATCATCCTCGTCGGCGGCATGACGCGCGTGCCGAAGATCGTGGACGTGGTGAAGAAGTTCTTCAAGCGCGAGCCGTGCAAGGGCGTCCACCCGGACGAGGTCGTCGCGCTGGGCGCTGCGATTCAGGCGAACAGCCTCGTCGCGACGGACGAAGGCCAGGTGCTGCTGCTGGACGTCACGCCGCAGAGCCTGGGCGTGGCCATCGCCGGCGGCTACGTGCGGACGCTGATCCCCAAGAACACCACCGTCCCCACCTCCACCACGGAGATCTTCAACACCTCGAAGGACAACCAGACGACGGTGAAGATCATGGTGATGCAGGGCGAGAGTGAGATCGCCCACCAGAACGAGCTGCTCGGCGAGTTCATCCTCACCGGGCTTCGGCAGGCCGCGCGAGGCGAGGTCGAGATCGAGGTCCAGTTCGAGATCAACGCCGAAGGCATCGTGTCGGTCTCCGCCCGCGACAAGGAGACGGGGCAGCGCCAGTCGATCACCGTCACCGCGTCCGGCGGCCTCACCGAGGAAGAGCTCAAGAAGATCATGGAGCAGCAGGGCGACTACCTGCTCGAGGCGAAGTCGAACGAGGAGCTGCGCCTGCGGCGCGGTGAGCTCGAGGCGGCGGTGCGCGAGGTGAACGAGCTGCTGCCTCAGGTGAAGAAGCTGACGGCGGGCTCGGACTTCGGCAGCGACGCGGTGGCGAAGGCGGAGCGCGCGCTCACCGAGGCGAAGAGCGCGATCGCGGGAAACCAGCTCGGCGCGGTGGTTGATGCGCTCGATCAGCTCTCTCGGACGGCGAACCTGTTCCGCGGCGTCGTTCAGCGGATGGGACCGCACTCACGATGAGCGCGCAGCGCGCCAGTCAGCTCGTGGAAGCGGGCGTATGGCTGCGCCTCTCTGGCGATCACGCTGGCGCGCGTCGGCTGTTCGAACAGGCGCTGAAGCTGGATCCGTCGAACGATCGCGCGAGGCAGCTCCTCGCGAGCGATCCTTTGCAAGCACCCGCGGGCAAGCCGGTGGGGCCCGGAGCGAATGGCTCGGGCGGATTCACGCCGCCGCAGCAGCCGGGGTTCCCGCAGAACGGCTCGGGCGGATTCACGCCGCCGCAGCAGCCGGGGTTCCCGCAGAACGGCTCCGGACCCTTCACGCCGCCGCAGCAACCGGGGTTGTCGCAGAACGGCGCCGGCGGATTCACGCCGCCGCAGCAGCAGGGGGTCGCTCAGCGCAGCACCGCGCCGCAGGAGCACGCAGCAGGACAGAGCGGCTCGCTTTCGCAGCAGCAGGGACCAGGACAGAGCGGCCCGCCTTCGTATCAGCAGGGAGCAGGACAGAGTCGCTCGCCTTCGCAGCAGCAGGGAGCAGGACAGAGCGGCTCACCTTCGCAGCAGCAGGGCATCGGTCAGACGGGCGCGCCGCCGCCGCAGCAGGGTTTCGGCGCGGATCCCTTCGCACTTCCGCCCATGCCGCCGATGCCGTCGCTGGACCCGCTGCCGTCCATCGCTCCTCTTGCGCCCGCGCCACAGGTCACTCAGGCCGCGCGTCCCGCTGCGCCTGCCGCTTACGAGGCGCCCTCCGACGACGGCTGGACGCTGGAGACGGACTGGGGGAATGGGGCGACGGCAGAGGGGACGCTCGCGGGACCGAAGTCCCTGACTGACGACGCGACCTCCGCGTGGGATTCGCAGAGCAACCCCGGCTACAAGCTCCCGAACTACGGCGCGGGCGACGCGATGGACATGATCGCGAACGATCCACTGCCGCCGCTGACGCCGAAGAAACCCGAGCCTCTGTACGGCGCCAGCAAGCGGAAGGTGGAGGAGGCGCAGGAGCCGGACGAGGTGGAGACGCTGCTGAATGGCGCCAAGGATCTCATCGACCTCGACGATCACTCCGGCGCGATGGACCTCATCCTCAAGGCGGCGGAGCTGGCCCCGAACGATTCGCGCGTGAAGAAGATGCGCGAGAAGAGCGAGACCACGCTGCAGTCCATGTTCGAGTCCAAGATCGGCCGGATGGACGCGGTGCCCTCGGTGGTCCTCAAGAACGATGAGATCATCTGGCTGAACCTCGATCACCGGGCGGGCTTCGTGCTCGCGCAGATCGACGGCTCGGTCAGCTTCGAGGATCTCTTCGAGGTGTCGGGCATGTCACGGCTGGACACCGCCCGGATCCTCGCGCAGCTCGTCGAAGAGGGCGTGATCCGCGCCTGAGCGCGGGTCCCGGGCCGCGCTACTTCTGCCGGATCACGGCGGTCCAGACGCCCTTCACCACGAGCTTGCCGGTCTGGTTCTTCGACTCGGTCTCCACGACGAGGAAGTCCATCCCGCCCTTGCCGTAGATCTTCGAGATCTTCCCGGTCGTCGTCATCACGTCGCCGGGGCGGATCACGTCGAACAGCTCGAACTCCTGCTCGCCGTGGACCAGCATCAGCACGTTGACGCCGAGATCCTTGTCGCCGATCGCCGCGCCGAACGGCTTGATCGCGAAGGTGACCGGGAACGTCGGGAACGCGATCACGGTCCCATACGGACCCTTCTTCGCCGCCTCTTCGTCCCAGAGCAGCGGGTTGAGCCCCGGAGGAGGACCGCCGGTGAAGCCGGTGGAAGGCGCGCCGCCCGCGACGGAGTAGGCGAACTCGCGCAGCTTCTCGAGCCCCACCTCGTACTTGTACGGCCCGTACGTCCGGCCCACGTACTTCGGATCGATCGCCATTAGAGCGACACCTCGAGCGCGGCGCCTTTCAGCACCTCTTCGCCCTTCTGATTCTTCGCGACGACCTCGGCGTGGAACTTCCCGCCCTCGATGCCGGTGACCTTCGCCTCGTACGTGAGCGTGTCGCCGATCACGACGGGCCTCGAGAACCGCGCCCTGATCTTGCGGATCTTCCCCGGGTCCTGCTGGAACTCGGTGACGGTCTCCGCGAGCCACGCGAAGGTGCAGAGCCCCTGCAGAATCACGCCGCCGAGCCCCGCTTTCCTGCCGACCTCGTCGTCGATGTGGATGGGGTTGAAGTCCCCGGAGCCGCCCGCGTAGTAGATGGGCTGGTACTTCGTGCACGTGCGTTCGTGCTTGAAGGTCGTGCCGACCTGAATGTCCTTGGCCATGACGCGGCGTTCTAGCGCGAACCGCCGTCGCCACGCGTCGGAACATTTTTCCGGAACCTGACAGGAACTATTGCCGGTGCGCGGATCTCACTCTGTGTAAGAGGTCGGAAGCACACCGGATGCGTCCGGCTCGAACATTGCTCAAGGGAGAGCAGTTCCATGGCCCCCGCCGAGACCGCAGCTCCGTACAGCATCCTGTTCTCCACCCAGGCCTGGCACGCGACGGGGGTCCTCTCGCGCGATCAGTTCGGGCGGCTGAACCGGCTGCTCGGATCGCTCGCGGATCTCGCGAGCAACACCGACGCGCCCGAGGGAATGCCGGGCCTGATCTCGCTGGAGGTGAGCGGAGTGCGCGCGAAGTACACCTTCGACCACGACGAGCGCGTGCTGCACGTGGTGGATCTCAGCTCGCACCCCACGTTGGAAATGCCGGTCATCGCAGTCCGCTGAACGGGAGGATGAGCTTGGAGTCGGCTGCTGCACATCGCGCGTTGCTCATCGAGGACTACGACGAGCTGCGCTTCGTGTACGAACGGCTGCTCGGGCGGCTCGGGTTCGAGGTGCACGCCTTCGCCCACCCGGTGGAAGCGCTGACTCAGTTCGCGAAGGGGCTGCCGCCGCCAGACCTGATCGTGACGGACTGGTCGCTGCCGGGGATGACCGGCACCACGCTCATCGAGTCGCTGAAAGAAAAAGGGCTGCCCGAGAGCACCGCGCTGCTGGTGATCTCCGCCGCCACGCCGCCCGAAGAGGAACTGCAGGGGGCGACGTTCCTGATGAAGCCGTTCGACATCGCGCGGTTCGACGCAGCGGTGAGACGCGCTCGGGGCGGGTCCGGCGATCAGCGGCCGCTTACTGCTGAGTGAACTGGAACGAGTACGCGGTGGTGCTCGCCTGCGTCTGCGGCGGGAACAGCTGCAGGTAGTACGTCCCGCTGCTGGGCAGGTTGAACGGGATGACCTCCTGCTCCGTCGTCCACACAGGCTTCGTCGTGTCGTTGCCGTTGTAGAGCGCGACGGACGGGATGAGGCGCTGTGAATCGAACGCGAGGTTGTAGGTCGTGCCGGAGGCGCCTGTGAACTGGAACCAGTCCTGATCCTGCGGGACCTCGAAGCGGCCACCAATGGAGTCCGGGGGAGTGGTGCTGCCCGCGAAAGCGGCGCTGATCGGCGTCGCATCTGCTGGACCGTCGCCGTGATCTTCAGCGCCCACGCTCTGCACGGACAGCGTGTACGCGCCGGTCGCGACGGAAGGATCCAGCGGGGAATGCGACACGCGTAGAAAGTGCGGTCCCGCGTAGTGCGCCTTGAAGCTCAGGACCGCGGTGCCCGGCCCGTCGACCCCCGAGAGCCAGACGCCGCCCTGATCGAACGCGTCAATGCGCGGCAGCACCGGCGAGCCGGCTGCCTTGACGGTGACGTTGTAGACGAAGTTGTTCTCCGCGGTGAGCTGCACGAAGTCGTAGTCGCCCACCGGGTCGATCGTCTGGCTGCGGGGCTGATCCGTCGTCTTGATGGGCTTCGCGGCGGTCATGCAGTCATCCGGCTCGGCGGAGTCGCCCGGATGCTGGGGACAGTTCGCGCCCGTCACTGCTTCACACGCACCCGAAGGCCTCGCGACGAAGCCCTGCGCGCACAGGCAGCGCGCCGCCGCGTTCTCCACG
>JBJMQN010000639.1:0-4649 GCA_045802665.1 Myxococcaceae bacterium
ATCTCCGTACACCACCGACGCGACGACATCATCGATCGGCTCGCCACCCGAGAGCGCCACCTGTGTATCGATGTGCGTCTCGAAGTCGGCGAACTCTCCGGCGCCGTGAGGCTTCTCCTGCCCGCGAAGGCCGCACAGGCCGCGATCCAGGACCTGCCGGTCTCCCGTCCGTCCACGGGCGAGACCCCCATCTCGAAGGTGGGCGTCCCGTTCCGCGCGCGAATGGGAAAATCGTCGCTAACCCCGCGGGAACTCATCGATTTGGGCAAGGGCGACGTCGTGGTCTTCGCCGGCATGAGCCTCGCTAAGGACACCGTCATCGGCCAGGCGCGACTCCTCGGAGCGCGGTTCGACCTGGCCGGCGCGTTGACCGAATCCGGCTTTCAGATTTCCCGCGCGTACCTGCGCGGTCCCCAGACGGAGCTCCCCATGAACGGCAAAGACGAAGCGACCTGCATGCTCCCCATCGAGCTCGAGATCGAGCTGGCGAAGGTCCACCTCCCGGTGGGCGACCTCGCGAACATCAAACCCGGCGCGGTGGTCCCGCTGCGCATCAACGCGGCGGACCCGGTGCTCATCAAGATCGGCGACCGCGCCATCGCCCGAGCGGAGCTCGTCGAAATCGACGGCGAAGTCGGCGCCCGAATCATCTCGTTGTTCGCCTGAGAGCCCGCCATGAACTTCCTCAAGACTCCGAAGATGAAGCTCTACGCCGCCCTCGCACTCCTCGCGGCGCTCGGTCTCGCCGCCTCCACCCGCGGCTTCGACGTGGTGACCCTGTCCCGATGGGTTCTTGGCCTGGGCTGCGTGGTGGGTCTCGGCATCTGGATGGCCCGTCAGCAGAAGGGGACGGCCGGGTTCAAGCCGCTGCCCCGCCTGCAAGTGCTCGCGCGCACGGGGCTGTCTCCCAAGTGCTCGTTGGCACTGGTGGAAGCAGACGGGAAGACCCTCCTCGTCGCCTTTGGCGATGGCTTTGCACAGTTCGCGGATGCGCCGGTGAGCGGGACGACGTCGAAGCCCGCTCCGAAGGTTCAGGCCCGGCGCGTGGCTCCGAAGTCCCGCCGTCCGCGAAAGGTGGTCTCCCCGTGAAGCGCCTCGGTCTCCTCATCACCCTGCTCCCCGTCGCCGCGCTGGCGCGTGAGCCGGGCACGCTGGTCAACGAAGGCTTCGCGAACCGCCCCGTGGCGATGATGGGGATGCTGGCGGTGATGGCGCTGCTTCCGTTCGCCGCGCTGATGCTCACCAGCTTTTCGAAGATCGCCGTGGTGCTCTCCATCGCACGCACCGCGCTCGGCACTCAGCAGGCGCCGCCGACCATCGTGCTGACGGGCCTCGCGATGGTGCTCACGGCGCACATCATGTCTCCGGTGATGCAGAAGATGTATGTCGCGGGCGAGACGGCCTACGGCGAGGTGAACAGCGGCACGGCCGTGCTCAGCTCCGCGGCGAAGGTGGTTCAGCCGCTGCGCGATTTTCTCGTGAAGCACGGCAGCGCGGATGACCGGTCGAAGTTCGCTGATTGGGCGCGCGAGCTCCGGCCGCCCGAAGAGGCGGCGCTCGTCAGCGAAGACGATCTGTTCGTGGTGATCCCGGCGTTCGTCGTCACCGAGCTCAAAGAAGCCTTCGAGATCGGCTTCCTGATCTTCCTGCCCTTCCTCGTCGTCGACATGGTCATCGCGAACGTGCTGCTGGCGCTCGGCATGCAGTCGCTGTCGCCCACGCAGGTGAGCCTTCCTTTCAAGTTGCTCCTCTTCGTCGCGGTGGATGGATGGTCCCTCCTCGCGCGCGGTCTCATCCTCGGCTACCGGTGAACTCGCCATGACTCAGGAAACGCTCCTCGCTCTCGGTCGTGAAGCACTCCTCCTCATGGTCCTCGCGTCGCTCCCGCCCATCGGCGCGAGCCTCCTGGTTGGCTTTCTCTCCAGCCTCTTCCAGGCGACCACGCAGATTCAGGAGAGCACGCTGTCAGTGGTTCCGAAGCTGTGCGCGTCGGTCCTCGCGTTGATCATCGCGGGCCCGTGGATTGCTTCGCAGCTCACGCGATTCACCGCGCAGCTCTTCCTCATCCTCCCGGACATCGCGTCATGAACGACTGGTCGCAACTCACCGCCTGGCTCGAACCACACGCAATCGCGGTGGCGCTCTGTGCGGCGAGGCTGCTTCCGATCGCGTTCCTGTGTCCGCTCCTCGGCGGGCAGGCGGCGCCGATGACCGTGCGCCTCGGCGTGACGCTGGCGCTCTCGTTGGGCATCCACGTCGCGGGCGGGGTCGCTCCCACCGGTGTGGAGACCGCGTGGGGATTGGTGGGCGCGGCGCTGAAGGAGGTGACGTTCGGCATGGTCATCGGCCTCCTCGCTTCACTGCCGTTCGACGCCGCTCGCACCGGCGGCCGGTTCATCGACCTGTTCCGTGGTTCGTCCGCCGAGGCGGCCCTTCCGTCGGCTCGGACGAAGGAGTCCGCGACGGGAGATGCGCTGTATCAGCTGCTCGTGACGCTCGTGATCACCGGCGGGATGTTCCCGCTGGTCCTCGGCAGCATCGTCCGGAGCTTCAAGTGGATCCCGCTCGGCGCGTTCAATCCCAGTGAGCACCTCGCTCTGGAGGTCGCACGCCTCGTCGGAGTGGCGTTCGCGACCGGCCTTGCGATCGGCGGTCCTATCGCAGCGGGATGCCTGCTCGTGGACTGGTTCCTGGGCCTCATGTCGCGCGGTGCCCCGAACCTCCAGTTGTCCGAGCTCTCCGCACCGCTGCGGATTCTGGGCGGTGGTGCGGCGCTCTGGTTGGGGGTGGGAGTCATCGCGGAACGGCTTCTGCACACTGTCGCTTCGCAGCAGGACGCCATCGCGTCACTGCTCGGAGCGACCCAGTGAGCGAGAAGACCGAAAAACCGACGGCGAAGAAGCTCAAAGACGCGAGAAAACAGGGACAAATCCCGCGAAGCCGCATCCTTTCCGCGTCGGTCGTGACGTTCGGGGCGCTCGCTGGCCTCTGCTTCGGGTCCGCGAAAGGGACGGAGCGTCTCATGGCCTGGACCCGAGACCTCTTCGTCCATCAATCGGGACGGCCTGAGGAGGCGCTTGTTGAGGGATTGCGCGTTCTGGGATGGCTCGTGGGGCCTGCGCTCGCGGGAGCGTTCCTGGCATCCATTGCCGTCAGCACCGCTCAGGCGGGCTTCCAGTTCAACGCAGGCATCATCGCTCCGAAGCTGGAGCGTGTGAGCCCCGCGGCCGGCTTCAAGAAGCTCTTCTCGACGCGGCAGCTGGTGGATGTCGCGAAGGGCCTCGTCATTCTCGTGGTCGCCGGCCTCATCTTCTGGTCGGCGGTAAAAGCGTTGGCGAATCCGGGCTTTACGTCGATCGCATTGGATGGCGGCGCGGGTCTCACCTCACTCGTCGCTGCGGCGCGTTCGTGGGCCTGGAAAGGGCTGCTCGTGGTGATGGTGATGGGCGCGGGGGACTACGCGCTCGCGCGCCGGCGGCACATCAAGGACCTCATGATGACGCGCGAGGAGGTGAAGCAGGAGCACAAGAATAGCGAAGGAGATCCGAGAGCGAAGGGGCAGCGCCGAGCGATGCACAAGCAGCTCGCGCAGGGAGGGCCGGCACGAGGGGTGCAAAAGGCTACCGCCATCGTGGTGAACCCAACCCACATCGCAGTCGCCATCCGGTACGAGCCTAAGGAGTGCGAGGCGCCGTACATCGTGGCGAAGGGTCGCGAAGAAGATGCATTCGCGATCCGGCGTGAGGCGAAAGCGGTCGGAATTCCGGTGGTTAAGGACATTCCGCTCGCTCGCAGCCTCATCCACTACGACGTGGGCGAGGAGATCCCCGAGGAGCTGTATCGGGCGGCGGCGGTGGTGCTGAAGGTCGCGAGCGAATCTCGCATCTGAGAACTCCCCATCTCTGGAGCTGGACCCCCATGAATCAGGTTCTTTCTGTCCTCGACAAGGCGCGTCGTTCCTCGGACGTCATCCTCGCGGTGTGCATGGCGGCCATCCTGGGCGCGATGATCATCCCGCTGCCGGCGTGGCTGCTGGACGCGGCGCTCGCGCTGAACCTGGCGGCGGCGGTTTCGCTCCTCGTCGCTGCGCTGTTCGCGCGGGACGCGCTCAAGGTGGCGTCCTTCCCGACTCTGCTGCTCCTGACCACGCTGTTCCGGCTGGCCCTGAACGTGAGCTCCACGCGGCTCGCGCTCGCGGAGGGGAACGCCGGAAACGTCATCCAGGCGTTCGGCGAGTTCGTGGTGCGCGGCGACTACGTGGTGGGCGCGGTGGTGTTCGCAATCCTCGCCCTGGTGCAGTTCCTGGTCGTCGCGAAGGGCGCCGAGCGCGTGGCAGAGGTCTCCGCTCGCTTCACCCTGGATGCGATGCCGGGCAAGCAGATGTCGATCGACGCGGATCTCCGAGCGGGCGCCATCGATCAGGCGGAGGCGCGGCGGCGTCGGCGTGAGCTCGAGCGCGAGTCGCAGATGTTCGGCGCGATGGACGGCGCGATGAAGTTCGTGAAGGGTGACGTGATCGCGGGCCTGGTCATCGTGCTCGTGAACCTCATCGCCGGCACCGCGGTGGGCGTGCTGCAGAACGGAATGGACGCCGCGGACGCGCTGTCGACCTACGCGCTGATCGCGATCGGCGACGGACTGGTCTCGCA
>JBJMQN010000640.1:0-7980 GCA_045802665.1 Myxococcaceae bacterium
GATCGCGAATCCGAAGTCGCGCTGGAAACGCCGAGCTGCGAGCACTCGCTCACCTCGCTCACGAACACGGTGGCCCCGTTCACCCCGAGCGTCCCCTCCTGACTCGAGAACAGCGCTTGCGGATTCTGGATCGTGACGCCCTGCACGCTGCCGTTCAGCGTCGTGGTCTTCGGGACGTAATCAGGCTCGCCGCACGCGCAGAAGCTCAGCGCGGCGCAAGCCAGGACTGCGAAACGAGGCATGAGCTCTCCAAAAAGTTCGTGGGGGCTCATGAGCAATCGTGATGCCAGCGGCGCGCGCTCTCAACCGCCTGAACATTCTTGCTGTCGCGCGATGGTTTCGCGACAACGCTGTCAGAGAACGGCGGTCGCTTCGATCTCGACCTTCGCCTGGTTCTCCACCAGATCCGCGACCTCAACCAGCGCCATGGCCGGGTAGTGCCGACCGATGCGGCGCTTCCACGCATCCCCCACGCCCTTCAGCGACGCCAGGTACTCCTTCTTGTCGGTCACGTAGACGGTGAGCCGGACGAGATCCTCGGGGACGCCGCCCGCCTCGCGGACCACCTCGCAGACATTCGCCAGCGCGAGATCGAACTGCGCCGCGAACGTCTTCGGAAACTTCGGCTTGCTGCTGCGCGGATCCCAGCCGATCTGTCCCGCCACGAAGAGCAGCTTCCCCTCCGCGACGATTCCGTTGCTGTACCCCGACGGCTTCGCCCACCCGAGCGGCTGAATCCGCGTCTTCTTCCCGCTCATGCCGCCTCTCCCGCATCCACCGTCCACGCAGCGCCTGTCACTGTCGCGGCGGCAGGGGAGGCGAGGAAGACGCAGATCGAGGCCACGTCCTCCGGCTTCACCAGCTTCGCCATCGGGTTCATCTTCGCCAGCGCGTCGCGCGCCTCGTCGAACGTGCGCTTGGTGGTCCGGGCGATGTTCTCCGCCGCGGACTTCACCATGTCGGTGTCGGTCCAGCCGGGGCAAACCGCGTTCACCGTCACGTTCTTGAGCGCGTACTCCAGCGCGAGTGACCTCGTGAGCCCCAGCAGCGCGTGCTTCGACGCACAGTACGCGGATGTGTACTTCACGCCGCGGAGCGCCGCGGTGGAGGCGATGTTGATGACGCGCCCGAAGCCCTGCTCGGCCATCGGCGGGAGAAACTCGCGGCAGAGCAGAAACGGCGTCTCCAGGTTGATCGTCATCAGGCGCCGGTAGTCCTCAATCGACGTCTTCTTGATCGGCGCGGAGATGGCGATGCCGGCGTTGTTCACCAGCACGGTCGGCACGCCGGCGTTCAGCACGGTCTTCGCGGCGGCCAGCACATCGTCCGGATTCTCCGCGTCCATCCGCAGCGCCCGAATCTTCCCGTCGCCCTCCATCGCGAGCGTGTTCAGCGCATCGACGGAGCGCGCCAGCGCCCACACTTCGTAGCCTTCCTTCGCGAACGCGAGCGCCGTCGAACGACCAATCCCTCGCGACGCGCCCGTCACCACTGCCAGCTTCCGACCGTTGTCCATGAGCGGCCGGGGACCATACCCAATGGTCGGCGCGGTGAGCGATCCGATCCGCGGCCGGCGAACACTCACGGCGACAGCTGCGCAGCGAGCTCCGCATGGCAGCGGGCGAACGCCGCGTCCGTCCCGACGAGGACGTCGTCGAGCAGGAGGTGTCCCCAGCCGCCGGTCGCCGTGTCTTTCGCCACCAGCGCCACGACATCTCCGGCGTGCGCGGCATATTGGAAGTGAACCGGGCGAAGCACCTCGTCGTTCTTCCCGCAGGCGATGGCGGTTGCGCGTCCATTCACGACGAGCGAGACATTCACCTGACTGCAATCAGCGCCGCCGCCGACGAGGAGGTCCACCCACCCGTTCTCCGGAGGCAGTGGCACGGTCAGCGTCCCCACGCTCGCGTCTCCGCCGTGGAAGCCATTCAGGTAGCCCGCGCCGATGACGCCCGAAACGGCGGTCTGCCCTGGAAGCCGCTCGCCCCGGCCGGTGAGGGCGAAAGCTGAGCCAGTGACGCGAACGTCTGACGGCAGCACGCCCTCATCGAAGTCCTCATGAAGGCTCATGCAGGATCGCATCCGCTCCAGAGCCTCTGCCCCGCCAGGCAGCTCGAGCCAGGCGCGACGGTACGCGGCGGCGAAGTCCCTCTCGCTCGCGCGGGCGAGGCTCGTCACGAGCTTCTGGCCTCCGTCGACGAGGTGGAGGTTCCGGAAAGCCACCGCCGCGGGCACGCCGACCCCCGAGACTTCGAAGGTGAGGGTGAGCCGCGAAGACGCGCCGCCGTTCGTCCAACTGAACCTGTTCCACAGCTCATCACACCGCGCCTCGACAGGAGTGCTGGAACCCTGATCAGCGGATACGGACAGCCGCGCGTGGCTTCCCGACGAGCACCATGCGTCCCAGGCCAGAGACTCTCCGGAAGCGATCTCGACGGAGTAACGCGCGGTGCTCGTAGCATCCGGCGTCGACGTGAGCGTGTACCCGATGGGGACGAGCGCGCCGTCCGGGCGGCGGGCGTTGAGGGGCTGCGCGCGCGAGCGCTCATCGAGCGGTGACAGCGCGGCAACGCGGAGCTGCGCCCTGGCTGCGTCGAGTGCTTCGCGAGCTCCGGCGGCGTCACCGAGCATCACCGTGAGCGACTCCAGCCGCGCGCGCCGCTCTTCGAAATCTGCGCTGGAGAGCGCCTGCTCCACCAGCCGCTGCACCGTCGGCACCTGTGCCCCCGGGATCGCGCGAAGTTGATTCATCAGCGCGTCGTCCCAGCGCACGAGGAAGTGCTCCAGGCCGTCCACCACGACGCGCCAGTCCGGCTCGTGCCATTGATCCTCTTCGGCGAGCGCGGCGTTCTCTGCGAGGAGATCCTCGAGGGTCGCTCGCTTCTCGTGACCGGGCCGCCCGCGCACGGCGATCGGCTCGTGAGCGATGCGCCGACTGGTGAGCCCGTAGGTGTCGATGATCGGCAACCCTGAGTAGTAGCCGATCATCCCGATGCAGCCGACGGCGTAGCGCGGCATCAGCCCCCGCTGCGTGAAGGAATGGGTCAGCGCGGCCGCCTCGTAGAAATAGCGGCTGTCGACCTGCAGCGGCTTCCACGCTTTGATCCGATAGAAGGAGTCCTCTTCGGCGACGTTCCACTTCTTCTCGAATGGGCCGATCACCGGCATCGGGACCACGGCGAACGCAATCGCGACCGCCGCTGCTCCGACGGACACCCACCGCCAGGTCCAATGGCTCTTGCGCTCGCGGGCGAAACGGTCGCGCAGCGCGACCTCCGCGCAGATGAGCAGCAGCGGAAGCGCGGGCATGCAGAAGCGGTTCAACATGAAGTCGCCGCCGACCTTGCCGACGTAGACCAGCAGTGCCGCGCTGCCGAGCAGCGACGTCATCACGAACAGCCGCCGCTCGGCCGACAGCCGCCAACTGCCCGTGGCGACAGCGATGGGGATCCACACGCACGCGCCGGTGGTCGTCACGAACAGCGCGAGGTAGGGGATGCCCTGCTCGAGGTACGTCGCGCCGCCTGACTTCGCGTAGTACGTGTTCGGAAACAGATCGCCGTACGCGTGCCAGCGAAGCAGAAAGTACGAGCCGTAGACGACGACGAACGGTGCGCCGAACTCGGCCAGCGCGAGCAGGCGCCGTCTCAACGGCTGCGGCGTCAGCCACTCGCAGACGGCGAGCGCGACGCCCGCACCGCTGAACGTGAGCACCTGATCCGGCCGAGCCATTGCCGCGGCGGCGAAGAGGAGCGAGGCCACCGCCCGTCTCCAACGGAGGCTCGAAATCAGCGTCCGCGTGGCGCCGAGCACGAGTGCCATCACGAACATCGTCTCCAGCCCGGACGTCGCCCACACGGACATCGCGCTGGAGGCACCCAGGATGACGACGGAAAACGGGAACGTCCGCCCGAAGCCGAGCCGCCGCAGGACGCTCGAGGTCAGGACGAGCACCACCACGAATGACGCGAAGCAGCCCGCCAGCGCGGCGTACGGAATGTCCGCTCCCAGCCGCGCCAGCCCGGCGAGCACCGCCGTCCAGAGAAAGTTCGTGTAGCCCTCCACCCACTCTCCGGGGTTGAAGACGACGCCATTTCCCAGGGCGAGGTTTCGCGCGTATCGGAACGAGATGTACGCGTCATCCGCGAGCCATGCGACGCGCGAGGCGAGGAAGCCGCCTACGAGGACGCTGAAGCACGTGACGACGATGGGGATCGCGCGCCATGCAGAGCGGTGCACGGTGAGCCGTTCGATGGCGAAGAGCGCGAGCGTGACGAGCAGCGCGGCCAGAAACCAGAGCCAGCGCGAAGTGCAGAGCGCAAACGCCTGCTCGAAGATCTCTTGAACCGCGACGGAACCCGGGAAAGACACGGAGGCGCCGTATTACCAGATCTCGACCGCCCTCCAGGTCCGCCCCCCGCGCGTTGACTGCCTACTCTCGCTGGCATAACCACGCGGGCCTCGTTTCCCCCTGCCCAGGACCCGCATGCCGCGCCCCGAAATCACCGACCTGTACCGCATCGACGATCTGCTCTCCGACGAGGAGAAGGCGGCGCGCGACATGGTCGGGAACTTCATCGACAAGGAGTACATCCCGAAGGTCGGGCGCTGGTTCCGCGAGGGAAAGTTCCCCGTTGAGGTCATCCCGAAGATCGCCGAGATGGGCGTGCTCGGCGCGAACCTCCAGGGCTACGGATGCGCGGGGATGAACAACGTCGCCTACGGCCTCATCCTGCAGGAGCTCGAGCGCGGCGACTCCGGCCTCCGCAGCTTCGCGTCCGTTCAGAGCAGCCTCTCGATGTACCCGATTCACACGTTCGGATCCGAGGAGCAGAAGGAGCGGTTTCTCCCCGGCATGGCGAAGGGAAAGCTCATCGGCTGCTTCGGCCTCACCGAGCCGGATTTCGGATCGGATCCGGGCGGGATGCGGACCCGCGCTCGCAAAGACGGCGACCACTACGTCCTGAACGGCAGCAAGATGTGGATCACCAACGGGACCATCGCGGACCTCGCGGTGGTCTGGGCGAAGGTGGACGACGGCGACGACAAGTCCGTCCGCGGGTTCATCGTGGAGAAGGGCATGCCCGGCTTCACCGCGACGGAGATCCCCGGGAAGTTCTCGCTGCGCGCGTCCTTCACCTCCGAGCTCGCGTTCCAGGACGTGCGCGTGCCGGCGAAGAACATGCTCCCCAAAGTTCAGGGCCTGAAGGGACCGCTCTCGTGCCTCAACACCGCTCGGGCCGGGATCGCCTTCGCGGTCACCGGCGCTGCGATCGCGTGCTTCGAGGCGGTGCGCGAGTACGCGCTCTCCCGAGTTCAGTTCGGCAAGCCGATCGCGGCGTTCCAGCTCACGCAGGAGAAGCTCGCGGACATGCTGCAGGAGATCGTGAAGGCGCAGCTGCTCTCGCTCCGGCTCGCTCGGCTGAAAGATGAAGGAAAGGTGACGCCGGCGCAGGTCTCGCTCGCCAAGCGCAACAACGTGAAGAGCGCGCTGGAGATCTGCCGCTCCGCGCGCAGCATCTTCGGTGCGAACGGAATCACGGATGAGTACCCGGCCGTCCGCCACATGCTGAACCTCGAATCGGTCTTCACCTACGAAGGCACGCACGAGGTGCACACGCTCATCCTCGGCAAGGCGATCACCGGCATCGACGCGTTCTCCTGATGTACGCGCAGAAGCTCACCGTCCGGTTCGAAGACGTCGACTTCGCTCGCGTCGTGTTTTTTCCGAAGCTCTTCGTCTACGCGCACAACGTCTTCGAGGACTTCTTCGCCAACGAGCTCGGCGTGCCGTACGTGAAGATGCTGGCCGAGCGGAAGGTCGGCTATCCCGCCGTGCACGCTGACGCGGACTTCAGAAAGCCGTTGCGCTTCGGCGACGTGATCCGCGTGGAGCTCTCGGTGCTGAAGGTGGGCACGAGCAGCCTGCACTGCCGCTATCGGATGTTCCCCGAGCACGGCACAGAGCTGCTCGCGGAGGTGAAGGTCGTCAGCGCCGCGATCGCGATGGACACCTTCCAGAGCGCGCCGCTGCCTGCCGACGTGCGCGCCGCGTTCGAGCGCCACCTCGAGCGGTAGAAACGACGACGCCGCCCGAGCAGAAGCCCGAGCGGCGCGTGTTTCCCCGAAAAACTCTTCGACTACCGCATCGAAGCCGGCAGCTTCCCCGCATCCCAGTACGCCATCTGCGTGCCATCCGACGCCGCGAACACCGCGTGGCCGCTCTTCGTCAGGTACATCGTGCCCTGGATGCCCGCGTCCGACGGCGTCGTGAAGTGCGTAGCGCCATCGAGGCTCGCGGGCCTGGTGGTGACCTTCTTCTCATCGAGCGTGGTCGTCTCGAACTTGCCTTCGACCCAGTTGGTGATCGCGAGCTTCTGCGCGTGGGTCAGCGACTTGTGCGCGGCCGGCGCGGAAGGCGCGGTCTTCGCCTTCGCGTCCGTGTACCAGACCATGTCCGAGGCGAACCGCTGCAGCTTGCCGTAGCCGGGGCCGTAGTTCTTGATCTCCGCGTCGGTGACGACGCCGTCCTTCGTGTTGCCCGGCTTGTGCTTCGCCTTGTTGCCCGCGTACGAGTCGACCCCTTCGAGCTGCGCGACGCCGTTGTTGATCGCCGCCTTCACATCCGAAACCGTGAGATCGCCCGGACCGTCGGAGCCGCCCCACCAGTTGGCGAGCATGGACTGACGAAGCTTGTAGACCGCGTGCACATCCACATCTCCGCCCGCCTTCCGCGCCGCGCCGAGCTCCGCGTCGGACAGCTTCCCGTCCTTGTTCGTGTCCATCTTCGCGACCTTGCGCGAGAGGGAGGCTGCAGCGGTCTTCACCGGGGCGATTTTGATGGGGGCCATGAAGTGTTGTCGGCCCTGGGCCTACATGGGTTTCCGGACCGATCTGTAAAGGAATTGTCCTGCGAAAGTGGGTGCCGCTCACTCGTGAGATCAAGAGGATGGAACGTGACGCGGCGCCCAACTCGCGCTTCCATCCGGTCTTTCGGAGGGGTGGATGGGTTCGTTTCAGCGGTGGTTCGCCGCGGTGCTGCTGTGGAGTGGCGCTGCGCTCGCGCAGACGAGCACCGGCTTCGACACGCAGCTCTTCAAGCCGATGCCCGGCTACTCGGACGTGCTCGGGCTTCAGGGCTCGAGGCCGGAGCTGCCGCTGAAATGGCAGGCGGGGCTCTACGTCAACTACGCGAGCAATCCGCTCTTGCTCGTGGACAAGGACAGCAAGTAGACCATCGGCGCGTTGGTGAAGTCGCAGACCGCGGTGGACTTCATGGGCGCGATGGGGCTCGCGAAGAACTTCGAGCTCGGGCTGGTCGTGCCGCTCTCGTTTCAATCGGGCGATCCCGCACCGAAGATCGGCTTTTCGAATTCGGTCAGCTCGTTCGCGCTGGGCGACATCCGGCTGATCCCGAAGTACCGCATCGTCGAGAAGGACAAGCTCGGCATCGCGATCTCCGTCCCGCTGATCATCCCCTCCGGTTCGCCGAGCGCCTTCACCGGCGGCGGCTTCGGCGTTCAGCCGCGCCTCGCCGTGGACTACGCGCTGCCGAACGACTTCCGGTTCCTCGCGAACGCAGGGCTCACGTTCCGGCAGGACCACACGATCCAGAACCTCACCGTCGGAAACGATTTTCAGTGGGGCGCCGGCGCGGAGATTCCGGTGAAGGTCGAAGGGCGGGATCTCGCCGTCCTCGCGTCGATCGTCGGGGCCGTGCAGCTGAAGGGCGAGGGGCAGGCGGGCGCACCCATCGAGATTCTCGTCGCCGGCCGCTACCGGATGAGACCTGAGCTTGCGCTGACGGTGGGCGCGGGGCGAGGCATCACCAGCGGCTTCGGCACGCCGGACTTCCGCATCCTCGCCGGCCTCGTCTGGGGTGAGCGTGAGCAGCCCGTCGCGAAGAACGAAGAGCCGAGCAAGCCGGTCTGCGCGTATGGGCCGGAGGACTTCGACGGCTTCCAGGACGACGACGGCTGC
>JBJMQN010000641.1:0-4062 GCA_045802665.1 Myxococcaceae bacterium
CGGGCGCGACGTGTGGATTCAACTTCTACAGCGTGGACCAGACCTTCCAGCTCTACGACACCGGCTTCCGCTGCTGCTTCTCGCAGGATCCGACGCTCTAGGGGGCTTCAGGGCAAGACGGGCAGCGGCGCGAGCATCCGGGTGAGAAACGGCACGTCCTGCACGAGCTGCTTCTTGCCCATCTCGATCGCCTGCGAGGCGAGCTCCACGGACGGCACCAGCTCCAGCGGCGAGAGCGTCTTCTTGAAGTCCTTCACCAGGTGCGCGTACGGCCGGTTCGGCGCGGCGGTCATCTCGGCGAGGCGCTGCAGAGGCAGCCAGAGCGGGGTGGACAGCTTCATCGAGAAGCCGTTGAGCGCGAGGATGAACGCGTTGCGCGTACCGATGAAGCCCTTGTGCACCGCTCGCCACGCGGCCTTCGCCGGGAGGTTGTCCACGAGCCCTCCGTCGATGAGCCGGAACAGGCCCTTCTCCTCCATCAGCGCGTCCAGCAGCCCGCGCATGCGTTGATCTTCGCGCAGCACGTCGTAGTGGATGATCCCGGGGAGCGCCGAGGAGAAGCCGGCTGCGTCCAGCGCGTCGAACTCGCGCGTCATCTCGTCCGCGCCCAGGTGCAGCTTCACCATGATCTCGGGCCGGGTGAAGAACTCGCCCAGCACCGAGAGGGCGGCGGAGGCCCGGCTCGCGACCAGCGCCGGATTCAGAAAGCTCCGCGGCCCGATGTTGAGCAGCCGTTCGTACGATTCGAGCGGGCGGGGGAGCATCCCGCGGCGGATCCCGCTCACGGTGATGATCGTCGGCACGGGGAGCTCGGAGAGCTTCATCCCGGGGGCGCTCGCGTCGGAGGAGGCGTTGAAGTAACGGCCGATGCCGGCCCGGAGGAACAGGCGCAGCGCGGCGGGGAGGCCGTAGCGGTTCTCGGTGGAGATCGCGCGGAAGAGCTTCTTCCATGACAGACCGCGCACGATGTTGATCATCTCCGTCTGATCGAAGTGCGCGATGCGCGATCGGAACAACGACAGGATCGCGCCGATGGACGTGCCCACCATGAGCGACGGGCGGATGCCGTACTCATCCAGCAGCGCCATCGCGCCCATGTACACGTAGCCGGTTCCGCCTCCGCCTCCCGCGACGACCACGAGCGCCTTGTGGGTCAGCTCGCGCGAAATCGCCTCCGCGGGCAGCCGGTGCGCGTTGCGTTTGATCACCGCATCTCGCGCGCTGCGAAACTTGTCCCGGAAGTCCCGGCTGAGCGGCACGAGCTGATCGCGCCGCGGCCTCTCCTTCGCCGCGAGGACCGGCGAGAACCTCCGCACCACCTCGTCCCGGAACTCCTCCAGCGACGCGCCGACGCCGATGTCCCGGCCGTCGTGGCGCACGCGATAAAGCCGCGCCAGTGACAGCGCGCTCCGGAGCACGGCCTCTTCCAATGGCGTGACGAGATCCGGATCGTCCGCCGCCGCGCGCACGAGCGAGATCTCCATCTGCTCGAGCGGCCGCGTGATCTGGAAGCGTTCTTTGAGCCTCAACCGCCGCCGCTACTTCCTGGCCCGCCCGAGGATCCGCAGCTCGCGCAGCGCTTCGGTGCAGTCGGGGTTGCACTGAATCGCCTTCTCGAACTGCTTCTCCGCCTTGTCCGGGCGGCCGGTGGCTTTGAAGATGTACCCGGTGAAGAGGTACGCGCGATCCGACTTCGGGTTCAGCGTGATCGCCTTCTCCAGCGATCGCAGCGCCGCGTCGATGACGCCCGCGTTCTCCGGCTGCATCTGGAACTGGGTCCAGCCGAGCCACGCGTGGAACTCGCCCTCTTCGCCGTAGAGGTTCACCGCCTCCTGGAACGCGTCGTGCGCGGCCTTGAAGTCGCGGTGCCGCAGCAGCTCCTCGCCCTTCTGGAACTTGCCCTCCGCCGCGAGGATCTTCCCGACCTCATCGCCCATGTCGCGCTTCACGCCGCTGGCGAGCTCTTTGACGTAGCGCTCGCGTTCGTTCGGGTCGGTGAGCGTGTCGTGCGCGGTGGAGATGAGATCGTACACCTGCGACGCGAGCTGCCTTATCTCCGCGGAGGAACGGCCGAAGTGTTTGTCCGGGTGGTACTCCTTCGCCAGCGCGAAGTACGCGCGCTTGATCTCCTCGCGGCTCGCGCTGGTCGACACGCCGAGCACCTCGAAGAAGTCCTGCTTCCGCATCGCGGCGACTTTTCCGACGAGCCGTTCACGGATGAGGCTCTCTTCGCCGTTCAGCGTTCCGTGCACGCCGGACAGCTCGGGCAGCAGGGACGCGGCGGCGCGGGCGATGACCGGCTCCCGCGGATTGCTCCTCGGCTCCAGCGGCGCGCTGAACGGCATCGCGGGACGAGCGCCGGTCTTTCCCTTGCCCCCCGCGATCTTCGGCCCGCTGGTCTTCGGCGGAGGCTTGATGTCCATCGCTCCCGGCGGCGCATCCCACGGGAGCACCGGTGGCGCGGCGACGACCCGCGGCCCGGACGACCCCTTCGGCAGCGGCGGCAGGGGAGGCGGCTTCGAAACCTCCGCGGCCGTGGCGGCTTTCTGCGCGGCCTCCGCCACGATGCGGCTGATGGACGGCTTCGGCTTGCCTTCAGCGGCGGTGGGCTTCAGCTCGATGAGCTGCGCGCTCTTCATTGCGTACAGGAACTTGTCGGTCTCCGTCGGCGGCAGCAGCGCGAGCGCCCTCAGCGTCGCGATCTTCTTGTGCCCGTCCACCGCCTGCAACAGCTGCTGCTCCTCTTCGGCGAGCGAGAGATCCTGCAGCGCGAAAAGCGGATTCTCGGAGGGGTGCGCGTAGAGCGTGCCCACGTCACCCAGCGCCGCGGCGACGCGCTTGTCGTCGTAGGCGCGCTTGACGCCCTCGTAGATGCACTGCGCGGTGGACATCTCCAGCCCCACCGTGTCGGGCGGCGGCATCACGCGCGGGTTGAACTGGTACTCGCCGTTGTCCCAGGTGAAGACGTCGAACAGCTTCGTTTGAAGCTGCATCTGAAGCGCGTAGTTCAGGTTGTGCGGGCTGATGCAGCCCATCTCCACGAGCACCGTTCCCTGCTGGCGGCCGGACTTCTTCATCCGCTGCAGGGACTCTTCGCACTCCTGATCCGAGATCATCCGTTCGCGCACCATCACGCGGCCGAGGCACTCTTGAAGGAGGTTGCTCTTGATCGAGACCGGAAGGCCGTCCTTGAAATAGACGATCTTCTTCACCTTCTCGCGGCGGAGCAGCAGCGCGCCGGTACCCTTCCAGCGGTAGACCTCCGCGAGCACTTCCGGGAAGCGCTTCTGCGCGAAGTCGCCTTTGATCGACTGGAACGTCGCGACGCTGCGCGAGGCGGCCTCGACCTGTGTGGCCTCGTCCTGCGCCGCGTCGTCCGCGTACCGCTCTTTCTTGTCGAGCCCCGGATCGGTCGCCTCGGGAGTCTCCTCCTCGGGCATCCGTGGGTACTTGTTGCCGAGCGCGCTCTGCAGCGCCTCGTACAGCGTCCCCAGCCGGATGGGCTTCTCCAGGAACGCGTAGGCCCCGTGCTTGGTGACCGCTTCCTTCTGGTGGAGCGCGTTCTTGTAGACGCCGCTGATCATGATGATCGGCGTGCGCTTGCCCTTCGGAGTCCCGCGCATCTTCCGCGCGACCTCGTAGCCGTTGAGGGCGGGCAGCAGCAGATCGAGCAGCACGACGTCGAAGGGCTTCTTCTCGAACGTCTTCAGCGCCCACTCGCCGTCGCGTTCGACGGTCACGACGAAGCCGTGCTTGGTGAGCGCGTCTGCGAGCAGCCGTTGGATTGCGCGATCGTCGTCGACGATGAGGGCGTGGACCGGGTCGTTCTTCGCCAAGGTGTTTCGTTCCTTCGCTTCTTTGAAGCTCATCCCCCGCGGAGGGCGCGAGCATATACGTCTCTCACTCTCGCCGTGTAGGTCCGGTAATCGTTCAAGAAGGTCTGGGCGGACCCCTCGCCCCGATAGCCCAGCCGCCGTGCCAGAAGCTCCAGCGCCCGGCCAGAGGTCGGAAGGTGCGAGATGGGCTGCCCGTGAACCAGCCGGAGCCGGTTCTCCACCCGCC
>JBJMQN010000642.1:0-3071 GCA_045802665.1 Myxococcaceae bacterium
CATCAACGACGGCACGGTGAGCGGGAGCTCGAACAACTTCTCGATGAACGCCAAGGGCACCGCGAGCTCCAGCGGAAACCAGTCCGGCGATCTCACCTTCACGTTCAGCGGGACGAAGTCGAACTTCTAGCCCGTCACGCGGACTTCTTCGTCTTGGTGTCGCTGTCGAAGAGCTTCTCCAGCTCGTCGCGTGAAGCGTTCGCCCGCGCCTGCAGTTCCTTGATGTCGCCGGCGAACTTGAAGTTCTGCTCCAGCAGCTGCTCGTCGTACTGACGGAAGCGCTCCATCGCGTTGTGCGCCTCGGTCCAGGTGAGGCCGAGCTCCTCCAGAATGTCGCCGGTCATCTCCAGCGACGAGAGGAACGTCTCGCGCATCACGTGCTTGATGCCCAGCGCCATCAGCTTGTAGGCGTGCTGGCGGTTTCGCGCGCGAGCGAAGATCGTCAGGTGAGGGAAGTGCTGCTGGACGGTCTCGGCGATCTTCACCGAGGCCTCCATGTCGTCCACCGCGAGCACGAAGATCTTCGCCTTGTCCGCGCGCGCCGCTCGGAGGAGATCCAGCCGCGAGGCGTCTCCGTAGAAGACCTTGTTGCCGAACTTCTTGATGAAGTCGATGTGCTCGGGGGACGCATCCATCGCGGTGAAGGCGATCTTCTTCGCGTTCAGCATGCGCCCCACCACCTGACCCACCCGGCCGAAGCCGGCGACGATGACGGGCGTGTCCTGCTCCGCGGCGACGTCGAACTCGCGCGTGTCCTTCTTGCTGAAGAAGCGCGGCTTGATGACCTTCTCGTTGAGGAGCACGAGCAGCGGCGTCACGACCATGGACATGCTCACCACGACGACGAGCAGATCCTTCGTCGGCTCCGCCATGATCCGGTAGTCCACCGCGTACTTGTAGAGGACGAACGCGAACTCGCCGCCCTGCGAGATGACGATCGCGAGGTTGAGCGCGGACTCGTTGTTCTTGAAGGTCCACTTGCCGATCCCGAAGAGCAGGATCGCCTTGATCACCGTCATCCCCAGCACGAGCGCGGCGACGAGGAGCGGCTTCTCGATCAGGAGCCCGATGTGGACGGACATGCCCACCGAGATGAAGAACAGCCCGAGCAGCAGCCCCTTGAACGGCTCGATGTCCGCCTCCAGCTCGTGCCGGTATTCGGAGTCCGCCAGCATCACGCCGGCGAGGAACGCGCCCAGCGACATCGACAGCCCGACGAGATCCACGAGCAGCGCGGTGCCGATCACGATGAGCAGCGCGGTGGCGGTGAAGAGCTCCTGGCTGTGCGTCTTCGCGACGATGCGGAACACCGGGCGGATCACGTAGCGCCCACCCACGAATACCGCCGCGAGCACGCCGAGCACTTTCAGAATGGACAGCCACATCGGCGTCTGCGCCGCGTTCGCTTGCACCTGCACTTCGCCGAGCACGGGCAGCAGCGCGAGCAGCGGGATCACCGCGAGATCCTGAAAGAGCAGAATGCCGAACGACGCGCGCCCGTGCTCGGTGGCGAGCTGGTTCTTCTCCGCGAGGAGCTACAGGGCGAACGCGGTGGACGAGAGCGACAGGCCGAAGCCCGCGACGATGGCCGCGCCGAAGCGGACGCCAAACAGCATCGCCACGCCCGCGAGCACCGCGCCGGTGATCGCAACCTGCAACCCGCCGAGCCCGAACACCGACTTGCGCAGCTCCCACAGGCGCGAGGGCTGAAGCTCGAGTCCGATGAGGAACAGCAGCAGCACGACGCCGAACTCCGCGAAGTGCAGGATGCCCTCGACATCCGTCACGAACCTGAAGCCCCACGGGCCAATGACGATGCCCGCCGCGAGATAGCCGAGCACCGAGCCCAGGCCCAACCGCTTCGAGAGTGGAACCGCGATCACCGCTGCCGCGAGGAAGATGAGCGCCTGTGCGAGGAGTGGCATTGGGGTGGCGCACTGTAACGTGCACTCCGCTCCGCCCGCCGTGCGAACAGCCCCGCGAACAGAAGGGGGCAGCCCATTCGGGCAGGACGCCCTTTCAAGTCGACGCAACGCGCCGTCTTTCCTTGCGGCTCGGGGGTGCGGTTCCTACACTCCGCGCCCTTTCATGCGACCCCTGTTCTGCATCTTCACCGCCGTCGCACTCGGCCTCTCAGTGGGCGCGGGTTGCGCGCCGGCCGCGAAGCCTCATCCGCCGCCGACCGACGCATTTTATTTTCCCACCGGGATCGCGCACGCGCCGTTCGGCGACTTCAAAGGTCAGGGAGTGCTGGCCGTCGCCTCCAGCAACTTCGACAAGCGCTACGACCGGGGATCCCTCTCGGTGGTGAAGCTGGATGATCTGCCGGATCTTCCTCCGATGGGTGCGCCCCCGAGCGACAAGCTCCCGCAGGTGACGGATCTGCATCTCGATCCGGTCTCGCAGGTGGAGATCCAGAGCCTCGCCGGAGAGGTCGCGGTGGACTTCGGCCGCATCGTCTTCCACGCGGACGGCAGCGAGGATGTGGAGCACTCGAAGCTCCGGGACAAGGTGCGGTTCTTCGTCGCCTCCCGCGACGAGGGCGCGAGTCTTCAGTTTCTGGATTTCGACGGCACCGGGCTGCACTGCCCTTACGCGGATCTCAGCGCGGACGATCCGCGCGACTGTTTCTCGAAGGCGCCGAGCTTGATCTCGAATCAGAGCACGAAGAGCGGACTGCCGCGCGCCCCTGCGCCCTACGGCGTGAGCGTGTTCGTTCCGGACAACATCGGCGACGCGCAGCTCTTCGTCACGCACCTTCAATCCGCGGACTCGCCGGCGGGCTCGGGAACGGGCCAGTCCGCGTTTCTCGTCCAGACGAGCGCCGAGGACGTGAAGATCACGAACGACAGCTTCATCGATCTGAAGAGCGGCAACACGGCGAACTCGATCGTCCTCACCGAACGCTGGGCGTTCCTCACCGGCCGCTACTTCAACGACACCAACGGGGGCCAGATCCTGCGCTTCGTCGAGCGCGCCACGGGCAACATCGTGCCAGCGCGGCTGGAGGCCGAGTTCTATTCGCTCGAGGCGCGTGGGATCGCGCTGCAGGATCCGAACGCCACCGGGGA
>JBJMQN010000643.1:0-10596 GCA_045802665.1 Myxococcaceae bacterium
GCCGCGACGCAGGTGTCCCTCTCCACCACGTCGTCGACGATGGGCTTTTTCTCGAGCGGCGCATGCAACAGCTCGATCACCGATGCCACGATCAACGCCGGCTCGAGCTCCACGGCGATCTACTTCCGCGACACCGTGTCCGGGAACGCGACGCTGACCGCCTCGGCCACCGGCTTCACCGACGCGACGCAGGTTCAGACGATCAAGCCGTCGCCGCCCAATCAGCTCGTTTTCATCACCACCGAGCGAACCACCATCGCGGGCGGATGCTCTCAAGCGATCACCGTTCAGACGCAGGACGGCTTCGGAAATCCCAGCAAGGTGCTCTCCGCGACGCCTGTGTCTCTGTCTTCCAGCAGCGCGTCTGGAACGTTCAGCGCGACCAGCAGCTGCGGCGCGGCCATCACTCAGGTCAGCATCGTGGCCGGACAGAATCAGGTCACTTTCTATTATCGCGACACGGCGGCCGGCACGCCCACCATCACGGCCGGGAACATCGGTCTCACCAGCCCGACGCAGATGGAGACCATCACCGCTGGCGCGCCGACGAAGCTGAGCTTCTCCAGCTTCCCGAGCACCCTCGTCGCCGGCGCGTGCTCACCCGCTGTGACGGTCCAGGCTCAGGACAGCTTCGGCAACGCGGCCGCGGTCTCCTCCGCACTCACCGTGAATCTGAGCTCCACGTCTGCGACGACGGCGTTCCACGGCGATGCGGCGTGCAGCGGCGCGACCAACTCCGCGGTGATCGCAGCCGGCAGCTCTTCCGTCGACGTCTTCCTGAAAGATGGCTCGGCGGGGACCGCGCAGCTCACCGCGGCCGCGTCCGGTCTTGCCTCCGCGCAGCATTCGGCGGTGTTCGCGGCCGGCATGTTGAGCGGACTCGCGTTCGCGACGACGCCGAAGACGATCACCGCCGGCCAGTGCTCGTCGGTGATGACGGTGCAGACGGTGGATCAGGCAGGCAACGTCGTGAACGTCGCCGCGGACACGCAGGTCCAGGTGAAGGTCGACGCGTCGTTGGGCGGACTGTTCTCCGACTCTTCGTGCACGCAGCCGGTGTCGCTCATTCAGATCGACGCGGGCGGCAACTCGGCGGGCTTCTTCTTCAAAGGGACGAAGGCCGGCTCGGTGAACGTGACCGCGGATTCGTCCGGGCTCAGCTCGGCGACTCAGGCTCAGCTCGTGCTCGCAGGTCCGCCCTCGAAGGTCGGTTTCTCGGGAACGGGAATCTCGGTGGCGTCCGGCGATTGCTCCGCTGCGATGAGCGTGGAGGTTCAGGACGCGTTCGGCAACGCGGCGGTCGCGACCTCTGACATCCCCGTTGCGGTGACGTCGTCAGGACCGGCGACGGCGTTCTTCACGGATGGAACCTGCGCGACCGCGCTGGGCGGCCTCACCATTGCGTCCGGAGCGAGCGGCGCTTCGTTCGCGTTCACCGAAACGAAGGCCGGGGCGCTGACGTTGACCGCGACGGCTTCGGGCTTTGGGAGCGGAACGCAGGTCGAGACGGTGGCCGCGAAGCCGCCCGCCGCGTTGGCGTTCGTCACGCCCGCTCGCACCGTCGCAACGGACACCTGTTCGGAAGCGCTGACGGTTGAGCTTCGCGATCCGGCAGACAACCCGTCGCCAGCAGACGCCGACATGGATCTGCTTCCGACGTCGGACTCTCCGACAGGCAGCTTCTTCGCGGACGCGCAGTGCCAGTTGCCGTTGTCGGCAGCGACGGTGAAGACCGGCCATACCCGCTCGTCGATTTTCTACCAGGACGCGACGAACGGGACGCACACCCTCACGGTGAACGCGGGCACGCTGACCTCTGCGTCGCAGCAGCTCACCGTGAAGAGCCCCGGCGCGGCGGTGGCGCTCGCGTTCGCTCGGCCCGCGGAGGATCCGGAGGCACAGAGCTGTTCCGAGACGTTCAGCGTGAGGCTCGTGGATTCCGAGGGCCTGTCTGTGCGTTCCGCTCAAGCGGTGAACGTCGTGCTGTCCGCGGACTCGTCCTCGGTGAGCTTCGCAACGGACGTCGCGTGCGGAGTTCCGACGAGTCAGATCGCGCTGTCGGCGAACGAGTATCAGGTCCCCTTCCATCTGAAGGATGTCCGCGCCGAGTCAGTGCACCTCAAGGCAGCGGCTGCGGGATTGACGGATGGAAAGCTGCCGCTGACGTTTGCGTGCCCGGCGGTCGGCGAAGGCGTCGCGTGCGACGATGCGGATCTCTGCAACGGCCGCGAGACGTGCAGCCAGGGCGCGTGCGTTTCGAATGCGCCGCTCTCGTGTGACGACGGTGACAGCTGCACCACCGACAGCTGCTCGCCGGCGGCTGGATGCGCGAACGCTGTGCAGCTCCAGTGCTGCAGCAGCCCGCTGATTCACGAGACCGCTCCGCTCCTCGCGGCGGTGGGCGTGGCGTGGCAGACGAAGTTCGCGCTCCGAGGCGGGACCGGTCCTTCTCGTTGGTCCGCATGCGATGCGCCGCCGGTGGGGTTTGCCGTGGACGCGACCACGGGTATCGCTCGGTGGATTCCTGCGACGGCGGGAGTGCAGCCGCTGTGCGTGCACACGGATGGCCCCTGCGGCTCGGCCGAGTGGCGCTTCGATGTCGACGTGCAGCCGGCGGCGCCTGCGCTGCCTGTGGCGCAGCTCTCGGTGACGCCGTCGGTCGCGATCGGCACGGCCGTGAAGGCGGACAGCGTGGGGAGCAGTGGACTGGCGCCGCTCGAGCTCGAGTGGAACTTCGGCGACGGCACTCCGCCGGTGCGCGAGACCGTCGCGTCGCACGTGTACACACGCGCGGGCGGATACGTGGTGCGACTCACCGTGCGCGACGCCGTGGGACAGACGTCCGTCGCGACGGCGCCGGTCCAGGTCACCGGGCCCGGATGCGCGCAGCCGGTCGTAGTGAAGATCGCAGCCAATGCGTTGTCTGGCGTCGACGAGCTGCAGGCAGAGCTCCATGTGGAGGCAGATGTGCCCGCGGCGGCTCGCGTGCGGTGGGACTTCGGTGACGGAACCATCTCCACGGACCTCGCGCCGAAGCACACGTTCGGCAAAGGAAGCTGGCCGCTTCGGCTGACGCTCCTCACTGAGGACGCGTGCGTGTCGCAGGACACCGCGCGCGTGGTGGTCAGCGATGGCACGAAGCTGCCGCCGCTGTGCGAAGCGTACGTGGACCCGGTCTCCGGCCCCGCACCGCTCCCGGTCGTGTTCTCCGCGAGCTTCCTCGGCGTGGCGAGCGGTGCCTGGAGCTTCTCCGACGGACTCACCGTGGACGCGCTGCGCGCGGATGGAAAGCTCTCGCGCACGATCGAGTCGCCGGGCGCGCTCAGCGCAATGCTCGAGGTGAAGGACGCGGATGGACTCACCTGTCGCGCGAGCGTCGATGCCGAGGCGACGAACGCGGAAGGTGTCGCGCTCCCGCACATCGTGAGCACGCCGGCGTCGTCAGCTCGCTGCGGCCAGCCGTGGGCCTACGACGACGACTCGACCGCGGAGGCGTTCGGCACCGGCCCGATTCGGTGGACCGTCGGCGCGGCGGGCGGCAAGGCGGGCGCGCCGTCGGGAATGCAGATCAGCTCGGATGGACGCGTGGACTGGAAGCCTGCCGTGCAGCGGCCAGGCAAAGTGCGCGTGACGCTCGTCGCGGAGAATGACGCGGGCGCGGACACGCAGGACTTCCTCGTGAACGTCGAATGCCCCGAGGGACAGCGCCCGTGCGGATGCGACGCTGCGCTCGGAGCGCCGATGCTGCTCGCGATGTGCGGTCTGCTGAGGATGCTGCGGCGGAAGAGGTAGCGCCGGGCGGGGTGCGCTGATCTTGCGCACGCTCCGGCGGGAGACTGTACGTGCACCGCGACGCCGATCCTGCGCTCGGTGCGTTGCGGAGACGACTCGCGCACCCGGATGGCCAGCGAGACCTCCGTGCCGCATTCTGTCGGATCGTCCGCCAGCTCTTCGAGAAGGCTCGCGTTCGCTACGACTCACTCACGGGCGCTTCGACGGCCCTCACATCACCGCCCGCAGCTCTCACCGGGCAGCGCGCACGGCACGAACAGCTCCGCGGTCTTCACCCAATCCGCGGTGTCCGCGACCTTCGAAGGATCCAGGAGCGCCGGCCGGGCGCCGCCCGCGAGCAGCACGGACTCGTCCGGCAGCACGACCGCGGCGCCGCCGGTGCGCGAGGCAGAAGAGCCACTCTCGGTCACGGTGAGCAGGTAATTCACGCCGACTTTCGTCGCGTCGAGCTTCTCCACGGGCAATTGCTTCGCCGGATCCGGAACCGCGATCGACGCGGGCTCGCCGCCCATGACGAGCACTTCACCAGTGGCGATCCGCACGGCCGCATGTCCTGCCCTCGGAGGCGGCGCGGTGTTGCCGGAGTTCTGAACCTCGGAGAACGCGCCGCCGTTTCCTTCGGCGATGAAGACCTCCGGGTTCGCCATCGCGAGCGCCGCCGCGTCGATGCCGCCGTAGATGAGCACCGCACCGTCCGAAAGCACCGTCGCCGAATGTCCACCGCGAGCGTGCGCCATCGCCGGCAGCGCATTCGCCGTTCCATCTGCGGCGATCAACACAGCGTCCGCCAGCGGCTTGCCCGCGTCATCGAAGCCGCCTGTGAGCAAGACCGCGCCGCTGTTGAGCGCCACGGCAGCCGGCTGGAACAGCGACTTCGAAAGCGGCGCGCCCGTCGTCACCGTCGCCGCGTCCACATCCACGATCTGCACCGATGAGCCGACCGAGGCATCCGCTCCACGGCCACCCGCGATCGCCACGCGCCCGTCACCGAGCAACGCCGCACCCGCGCCGAACCGGCCGACGAATCCAGTGACGCTCTTCTTCTCGAACGTCCGCGAGCTCGCGTTGAACACCCAGAGATCATCCAGCGCCGCGCCGGTCGAATCCTTCCCGCCGGCGATCAGCACGCGTCCGTCCTTGAGCGTCACCGCGGTGTGATGCGATCGCGCCGCGGGCAAATCACCGGTGAGGCAATCCTTCCCGCAGACCTCGCCCGTGCGTGGGTCGTGAACGAAAATGCCGCCCGGGCCGCTGATCAGCACCGCGCCGTCCGGCAGCACATTCACCTGCGCCCACTGTCCCGCGCCGTCGCCGAGCTCCCCCGACGTCGAGAAGTCATCCGCGATGCCGAAGACGATCGGCACCTGCACTTCGCCCTTCTTCGGGACCTCGAACGACAGGCTCCTGCCAAGGCCCTGCAGATAACCGTAGCGATCGACGCCTGTGAGCGTGAGCCGCCAACCCGCCCCCGGTGAAACCTTCAGCGCACCGACGTCGATGCGATCCGACACGCTGAAGTCGTTGGTGAGCTCCTTCTTCTGCGTCTCGCCGGTGTTCGCGTTCTTCGCCTCGAGGCTGAGCGTCTCGACGTCGGAGCTCGGACGCGTCGCGGTGCCGGGGTTTCGCAGCGGAGACTTGTTGTCGTCGCCGGAGATGTGCAGCTGCATCAGCACCGTGCCGGACTCCTTGCAACCGGAGCCAAGCATCGCGAGCGCGAGGAGAGCGGGGAGAATTCGTCGCATGGATCAGCGCCGCTCGATGACGAAGTTGGGAGGAGGAGGAGGCTGCGTGGCGTAGTAGTACGCGCCGCCGCCCGCTGCCGCCGCGATCACCGCGGCGCCCGCCCAGAGATACCAGCGGCTCGGCTCAGCGGGCTTTTCGACGATTGGGTTCGCGAAGCGCGGATCCGGCAACGCCTGCGCGACGACCTCGGTGTACGGACCGGGAGAGATTCCGAGCAGGTGGCGCTCGAAATCCAGCAGACGCTTCGGCTTCTCGCCCACGATCTTCGACTGCAGCGGCGCGTTCGGCTCCATCGGCTTCGGCGACTCGCCGAGCAGCGCCTTCATCGCGGTCGCCGCAAAGCCGGTCAGGTCCGCCGCCTTCGCATCGAACGGCGCGACCACGCCTGCACCGGCGCCGGTGGGAGAGAACCTTGCCAGCGACAGCACCGCGCCTTCCTTGTTCATGGCGACGACACCGACCACCACGTCTGTCGCCTCCAGCGCAGCGGCGATTTTCCCTGCGTGCGCGGCAAGCTCGCCCGGAGGCGCGCCCTTTCGCACCGCGGACTCGAGCACGCTCACCGACGCGAGCGCCTCGTTCTGCTTCAGCTCCACGTTTTTTTCGGCCTTCTGGTACGAGACGATCTTCAACCGCTCCACGCTGTCGTAGTAGCCGTCCGACGCCACTCGCAGAATGTGATCGCCCGGGAAGAGCGCGACGGTCGCCGGCGTGACGCCAACTTCCAGCTCGTCGACGAAGACCTTCGCCCCGGCGGGAGTGGACGTGATCAGGAAGCGGCCGCGCGCGATGTTGGACTGCGCGAGGCGCACCTTGTCGAACTCGGCGATCATCTCCGGCGGGTACTGGCGAGGATCGATGCGGATGTCGGGGCGGAGTCGAGCGAGCTCGGCGAACACGACGCCGGCTGCCTTCTTGTCACCGGCGTACTGAGCGGCGATCGCGGTCTGCAGCAGGATGTCGACGAGCGGCGCGTAATCGCGGAGCGCGGGGATCTCCGGCTCAATCGTCTGACGGGCGGTGCGGAGCTGCGTCAGCGCCTGCTTGAACTGGAAGTTCAGCATCATCTGCCGAGCGGCCGCGAGCTGTGACTCCGCCGCTGACAGATTCGCAGGCTTCGGCTCGCCCTTGCGGAAGCGCTGCAGCTCCGCGTCGCTGATGCCCGCGCCGAGATCGTTGAGCTGCGCCTTGAGCGCCGCGGCGAGCTTCGCAGCCGTCGCGTCCGAGATGTCCGGATCGACCGAGGTGACTTCGAGGATTGCGACCTTCGGCGCCTGCGCGAACGCGGTCGCCGAGAGGAGAAACAGCAGGGCCATGGAGGCCCGCGCTGCGTGGTTCATGCGCTGGAGTGTAGTCGGGTTTCCACGTTGATCAGCACCCGCGGTGTCGGCGGGCGTCGCACATGGAAGAGGTCGCTCGCCAGGAGAGCGGGCGACATGGATCGTTGCGAGAGCCCACCCGAGCGCGAGATGTTGCCGCGCACCGTGGCCGAACCTGTCTTCACCCCCGACTTCGTCCTCAACCCGCCGCCGCTCCGAAGCGACAACGGCGCGCGTTGCGCAGCTCACCCCGACAATGCCGCGACGGCGAACTGCACGAGATGCGGAACGTTCATCTGCGCGCTCGACACGAAGGTGCTGTCGAAGCGGATCTACTGCGAGACGTGCGCCGCGCGGCCGGACGTGAACTACCTCGAAGCGTTTCGCCTGAAGTACTGGGGCAAGCGCGACAGCTGGGCGTGGCTCTATGGAATCGGCGCGGTGGGAAACTTCGCGCTCGCGATTTCGCTGCTCATCGAGGGCCGGCCCTTCTGGGCGATGTACGCGCTGCTCGGCACGATCATGGGCGGCGGCTATTTCCTCGGGATGCAGTGGGCGCGATACGCGTCGCTCGCTCTGCCGGTGCTGCTCTTCGGAACCGGCGCGGTGTCGGGAAACCCGGCGAGCGGAGCCGTCGGCGTGCTCCCCTTCATCATGGCGGTGGGCGTCTTCTTCGACACGCGCAACCGGCTCTTCTTCAAGGTCCCGGTCACGGAGAAATCGCTGCAGCGTTCGTGGGATCTCTACGCCAACAACCAGATGGCGCGGAACGGGATGATGCTCGGCATCGCGTCGCTCCTCATGTTCCCGCTCGCGCCGTTCGGCCTCGCGTGTTCGATCATCGGACTCATGCGGGTGGATCCGAACGCGTGGCCGCCGATCGGAAAGCGGGCTCACGCGATCGTCGGCCTCGTCGCCTCGTCCATTGGTCTCGTGATCTGCGCCGGGTTCCTCGTCAGCATCGGGTACCGGATCTTCAAAGGCGGCTAGTCGGCGCGCGGATAAAGCATGCGCACCAGCTTCGGCCGGACGTGCGACTCGCCGAGCAGCGCATCCAGCCGCTCACGGGCCTGCGGATTGTCCTTCCGCACTTTCTTCCCGAGAATCAGCTCGTTCTTGAGCGAGTGCTCCCAGCCGGTGAGCTCCGTGACGGTCACGCTGTAGCCCTGAGCTTCCAGCGTCAGCGCGCGAATCACGTTCGTCAGATGCGAGCCGAATTCGCGGCGGTGCATCGGATGATCGAACAGCTCTTTCATCGGCCCTTTGACTTCGACCTTGTGGTCTTTCAGCTGCTGCGCGACCTCGGCCTGGCAGCACGGCACCACCGCGACGTGATCCGCGTTGTGCGAGATCGCGCCGATGAGCGCGTCATCCGTCGCGGTGTCGCACGCATGCAGCGCGGTCAGCAGATTCACCCGCTCAGGCCACGTCGCGTCCTTCAGCGTTGCCGTGTGGAACTTCAAGCGATCGAACCCGAGCCGCTTCGCGCGCTCCTGCCCACGCTCTGAAAGATCCGGCCGGCTCTCGATGCAGTGGAGCGTCCCCTTCCCCGCGGGCTTGAAGAACAGCTCGTAGAGAACGAAGCCGAGGTACGCGTTGCCACTGCCCGCATCCACCACGACAGGATCCGCATACCGCTCGAACACATCGTCGAGCGCCGGCTGCAAGAGCCCCACGAGGTGATTCACCTGCTTCAGCTTGCGGAGCGCATCCGCGTTGAGGTTGCCCTCGCGCGTGAGCAGGTGCAGCTCGCGCAGAAGCTCCGGAGACTGGTTCGGCAGAAGCTCCCGCCGAACCGCCTTGCCCTTCACCTGGCGACGGGAGGCCTCCTGCGTCAAACCGCGACGACCTCGTTCACTTCAGGGATGAGCTCGCGAAGCCGCGACTCGATTCCCATCTTCAGCGTCGCCGTGGACGACGGGCAGCCGCTGCAGCTTCCCTGCATGTGCAGGTACACCGTCCCGGCCTCGAACTTGTCGAGCGTGATGTCGCCGCCGTCCATCGCCACCGCGGGACGAATCTCGTTGTCGAGGATGCTGCGGATCTGCTCCTCCACCGATCCGCCCGCCTGCCCCGGCTGACGGACCAGCGCCGCCTCGTTCACAGCGGGAAGTCCGGCGGTGAGGTGCTCGTCGATGGTCGACATCACCAAATCATTCACCTCGTCCCACTCACCCTCTTCGCCCTTGGTGATGGTGACGAAGTTGGTGCCGACCATCACCGCCTGAATCCCGGCGATGTTCATCAGCTTCACGGCGAGCGGGCTCTTCTCAGCCGCAGCCTCTTTGCTCGTCATGTTCACGGCGCCGGACGGAATGAGCTTCCGGTCCACGACGTACTTCAGGGTGCTGGGGTTCGGCGTCCACTCGAGCTGAATATTGACGGGCATGTAGCTGCTCCTTGGCCCTCTCCTCTAAATACGTGGCGGGCAAATAGCAACTCAGCGAGCAACCGAGCGGGCGAATCGTCTCGCCTGCTACGTTCCTCGTCGCGCCGCGAAGGGGTAAACGCGCTCGCCTCACGCGAGCAGATCGTCCGGCATTTCCGGGGACAGCTCGAGCTCCAGCTCCAACGCGAGCGCATCGATGTCGCTCGTCTTCGGGGAAGGCGCCGGAGCAGCGGCGGGAGCGACGGTCGGAGACACCACCGCCGGCCTCGACCCCGTTCCAGGCACACGCATGAGTTGGTTCACGTTGCGGATGTGATCGACCAGCTGCCTCGCGACGAGATCCACGAGGTGAAACGCGAACCGATTTCCGGTCGCGAAGAGCGAGTCGAAGTCCGCGTCCGCCAGGCGCAGCATGCGCACCGGGCCGTTGGTGATCGCGCTGGCCGAGCGGGCGCCACCGTCGATCGCCGCGACGATCCCGAACATGGAACCCGGGCCCATCGTCGTCAGCGTCTTCCCGCCACGCCCGATGTTCACCTCGCCGCTGACCAGGAAGTACGCCGCGTCCGCCTTCTCTCCCTCGGCGAAGATCGGCTGGATGTCGTCGGTCGTGACGACGCGCACCTTCTGCGTGAGCGCGAGCTTCACGACGCTCGGCAGGGTCTTCAGCGCGGGGAACGCTTCGATGTCGTCCAACGATGCGTGCGGTCCGACCGGCAGCCCGGGCGTTTCGATCTTAGCGGGAGATGACGGCGCCACACGCTCACTGGATGCGCGCAGCTTCGCGCAGAGCTCGATGCACATGCGGCGCAGGATCTTGAACGCCGCCGGACTCCAGGCCTGCCGCAGCGTCTGAAACTCCACGGCGGAGATTTCATGCGCGAGGCCTGCCTGCGTGACCACCGCCGTCGCGCTGCGCTTCGAATCTTCGATCAGCGCCATCTCGCCCACGGTGTCGCCGCGCTTGCAGTACGCGATGACGACGGGCCGCTTGCCGTCTTTCGGAGTGGCGGAGATGGAGACCTCGGCATCCTTTCCGAGCACCCACATCGCCGCTCCCCCCTGACCTTCGCGGAAGAGCACCTGCCCGGCCTCGAGCTGAACGGGCCTCAGGAGCCGCAGCAGATCCATCATGTCCGCGGGCTCCACGAGGGAGAACAGCGGGATCGACTTCAGAAAACTTTCGAGCGCTGCATTCGGCGCATTCATCCGGGCCACCTTTGGCTACAGTCATACCGCATGAGGTATCCGCCGCGGTTGGCCCATCTCGCCACGCAGAAGGTGCTCGTCGCCCGCCTCGCCCCGACGTACGCACAGGCGCACAACATCGAGGACGATGAGGCGCGCTCTCGC
>JBJMQN010000644.1:0-6041 GCA_045802665.1 Myxococcaceae bacterium
ACGAGGGCTGGGACGACGAGTACCGAACCCGCATGCTCGGGGTGCTCGACCAGGTGAAGACGCCCGAGGCGAAGGCCGCCCTCACCGACATCGCGGCGAAGTCGCAGAACGAGAAGGTGAAGGGCCAGGCCGAACGGGTCCTCGCCGCCAACTTCCCTGCGCCGCCTCCCGAGAAGAAGGGCCCTGTGAAGAAGAAGTAGTCCGACATCCTTGACGCCGCCCTCGCGGGGCGAAATGCTTTTTGAATCCGGGCGGCTGTGCAGCCCGCCGCCCAACACTCACGCTTGCCCGTGGAGACTCACTCGATGCGCCTTGCTCGCAGTTTGTTCGTTCTGTCCGCAGTAGGAGCCCTCGCTGCATGCGGCCCGCAGGACGCCAACGGTGACGGCATCGCGGATGGCATCCGCACCCCTGACACCGTGACCGAGGTCGCGCCCTCCACTCCGGTGGGCACCGTCTCCGGCCAGGTCCTGAACAGCCGCTTCCAAGGGCTCGCTGGCGTGGACGTCACGTTGAACGTGGGCGCGGTGGGGACCACCGACTCGACGATGAAGGCCTCCACCGACGCGGACGGCTTCTACGCCTTCAAGGGCGTCCCCGCGCAGACGCAGATCCTCATCACCATGTCCAAGGCGGGCTTCGGCAGCGCGCGGACGCAGGTGGTGGTGCCGGGCGCTGCGGGCAACTTCCCCATCAACAACGGCAACGCTCAGGCCTCCCCGTTCGTCCTCACGGAGCTCAACGGCTCGGTGAAGTTCCTCGTGGTCTCCAGCGGCGGCCGCCCGGCGAAGGGCGCCAAGGCGACGCTCGAGGCGTGGCCGGCGGCCCTGGAGCTCTCCACGTTCAGCTCCGGCTACGGCGCTGCGCGTGGCACGACGGTGGTGGACGCGACGGCGGGCGACGACGGCATGGTCACCTTCTCCGGCATTCCGACCGGCGAGGAGATGACGCGCGTCTCCGGCCACTACTCGCTGCACATTCAGCCGTACGACGAGAACGGCGACAACATCGTGGACTCGGGCGGCTGGAATGAGTTCTTCAACGGCTCCGACTTCCTGACTGACGGCACCATCCGCGTCATCAACCTCCCCACCGCGCGCGCCACCGGCAACTTCGAGATCGTCTCCAGCAACGTCCCGTCGCTCGGCTCCGGCTCGCTTGCGCCGGTGGACAACATGCTGCGGCCGGGAGACCCCATCTACATCGCGTACTCGCAGGCGATCGTCGGCGCGTCCGTGCAGGTGAAGCTCACCGACGAGGGCGCCTTCGAGCTCTTGCCGCAGGTCGCCACGGTGGGCGCCACCGGGACCACGCTGACGATTCAGCCGTCCGCCGCGCTGGCCTCCGGCGCTCGCTACAACCTCTCCGTCCGAGCGGTCTCCGCCGACACCGGCGCCACCCTCTCCGCTGACGGCTACTTCTTCGGCGGCGATCCGGCGACGCCGAAGCCGTTCGCGCTCACCTCGATCACGTTCAAGGATCAGAACCTCAACGCCACTCTGGACAACGGCGAGACGGTGTTCGCGACGTTCAACCAGCCCATCGGCGGGTTCCCGGCGTCGTTCGGCACGCACCTGTACCTGTTCATCAACCAGGACATCGGCACGCCCGTCGGCGGGACGGCGGGCACCATCGGTGACTTCCCCGGCGAGCTGAACTTCCGCGGCACCGCCTCTCCGCCCTCCCCGTTCGAGCTCTTCGTGTCCGAGCCGCCGCCGCTGCCGGCCAACGCCACGCTCGTGCTCGCGCCGCGGCTCATCGGCTACGGCTCGGTGTGGACGGCGCGGCTACCCATCTCGGTCTCGGTGCCGAACGGCACGCAGATGCAGATCCAGTTCAACCGCGAAGTGGGCACCGGCTTCGGTCATCAGACCGCGTGGGGGCAGGTGATCACGCAGGACACCACCGCGAGCCTGGCGATCGCTCAGTAGTTCGCTGAGGCGGAAAGTTCGTCGTTTCATCCGAGGGCGCGCCGAGGTGAACTGCCCGGCGCGCCTTCGCTTTTTTTGAAAACCCCGTGACCACCCTGCTCTGCGCATGGCTTCTGCTGGCGAACGCCGATGGCGGCGCTGCCTCGTCCGACTCTGCGCGCGCGGGCGGCGCCGACGCGGTGGGGATGGACGCCGGCGCGGGCTCATCAGGAGCACAACGCATCGGCACCGACGCGGGCGCGAGCCCATCAGGGGTGCGCGGCAGCTCGTTCGGAACGGATGGGGGCGCAGGCTCATCGGGAGCACAACGCGCCGACGCTCGCGCGATCTCGTCAGGGACGAGTCAGCGCGATGGGGGCGTGGTCCGGCCGGAGCTTTCGCGCGCAGACGCCGGCACTGCCTCGTCGGGCTCGGCGGTCGCCGCCGACGGCAACGCGGGGACCGTGGACGGCGGGGGCGATGCGGGCACCGTTCCCAGGCGGCGGGTGCTCTCCATCACTCCCGGCACGCCCAGACCGGGCGATCTCGTCCTGGTGACGTTCTACACGGACGACCGGACCCATTCGCCCACGGGCGCGCTGGGCGGCAGGCCCCTGCACTTCTTCTCGTTCAAGCACGGCTTCCGGGCGCTGGCGCCGCTGTCAGTGGATCAGCCGGTGGGACAGATCACGCTGGAGCTGAGCCCCGCGCGCGGCGAGCCCTATGCCCAGCCGGTCGATGTCGTGGAGCCCCACTTCCGCGAGAGCGAGCTCAAAGTGGCCAACAAGTTCATCTCGCCGCCGAAGTCCGTGAAGGCGCAGATCGCCGAGGACAAGAAGGCGTTCGCCGCGGCGTTCAACCAGCCGTTCATCGCGCCGCTGTTCACCAGAAACTTCGCCTGGCCACGGGCTCCGGTCGTCACCGCGCCGTTCGGCGATCGCCGCATCTTCAACGGCAAGCTGCAGAGCCAGCACTACGGCACGGATCTCGACGGCAAGACCGGCGATGAGATCTCAGCGGGCAACGACGGCGTCGTGGTGCTCGCGCGCAGCTGCTACGCGTCCGGCAACACGGTGCTGCTGCATCACGGCGTGGGGCTCTTCACCGCCTACTTCCACATGTCGAAGATGGACGTCGTGGAGGGGCAGAAGGTGAAGCGCGGTCAGCACCTCGGGCTCGTCGGGAAGACCGGGCGGGTCACCGGGCCGCACCTGCACTGGGGCGCGAAGGTGTCCGGGATGTACGTGGACGCCGAGTCGCTGATGCGGCTCGACTTCGAAGAATAGCGTCGCCCGCTACCAGACCTGCGGCAGCGAGAGCGCCGCCTTCGCCTCGTCCACGCTCATCGGTTCGCGGCCTATGTCGCGCGCCATCCGCGCCGCCTTCTCCACGAGCTCGCCGTTGCTCTTCGCCATCTTCGTCCCGGCCGGGTCCAGGTAGAAGTTGTCCTCGAGCCCGCAGCGGATGTTGCCGCCCAGCACCAGCGCGGTGGCGAGGAGCATCCACTGCGGCTTGCTGATCCCGATGACCTCCCAGGTGTCGTTGGGCCCGATGTTCCGGCTCATCGCGGTCAGGTTCTCCATCGTCGGCGCCACGCCGCCCATCACGCCGAGGATGAAGCTGTACTGGAGCGGCGGCTTGAGCGCGCCCATCTTGATGAGCGGCTGAGCGTTCTGAATGTGCCCGAAGTCGAAGCACTCCAGCTCCGGCTTCACCCCACCCTCGCGCATCGCCTGCGCGGCGATCAGGATGTCGCTGAACGTGTTCTCGAACACGAAGTCGAAGACGAAGCCCTTCCGCTTCTCGGAGTACTTCGCGTAGTTCATCGACCCCATGTTGAGCGCGGCCATCTCGGGCTTCGTCTCCCAGACGTAGCGGATGCGCTCCTTCTTCTCGGCTTCGGACGGCACGCCCATGTTGAAGCCGCCGGTGGAGAAGTTGAGGATGATGGGGCACCGCTTACTCACCTCGTCCCGCACCTGCGCGTAGCGTTCGGACGTCCAGCTCTGATCGCCGTCGTCTTCGCGCGCGTGAATGTGCACCACCGCCGCGCCTGCGTCGTACGCCCGCTTCGCCTCTTCCGCGATCTCCACCGGCGTGTACGGCAGATACGGGCACTGCTCGCGCTTGGCGAGCGTCCCCGTCAGCGCGCAGGTGATGATGACCTTGTCCTTCGAGAGGGCCATGACGTTCTTCTCCTAGCGGTCCGCCCAGCGCGGCTTCCGCTTCTCCATGAATGCGGTGACGCCCTCGGCCGCGTCCTCGGCGAGGACGTTCAGCGAGAGCTGGCTGGCGAGGTGCTCAATCGCCTGATCGAACGGGAGATCCTCGGCGGTGTGGAACGCGCGCTTGCCCAGCGTGAGCACCGCGCGGCTCTTGCCCGCGAGCTTCTCGGTGAGCCCGGCGACGGCCGAATCCAGCTCGGAGGCAGGGACCACGCGCGAGAGCAGGCCGAGTGCGAGCCCCTCCTTTGCCGAGATCTTGTCGCCGGTCATCACGAGCTCCAGCGCGCGCTTTCGTCCGACGTGCCGCTGCAGCAAAGCCATCACCATCATCGGGAACAGCCCGACGTCGATCTCCGGCAGGCCGAGCTGCGCCTCCTCCGCCGCGATTGCCAGATCGCACGCGAGCACGAGCCCGAACCCGCCCGCCAGCGCGTGCCCGTTCAGCCGGGCGATCGTCGGCCGCGGAAACCGGGACAGCCGCTTGAGCAGCTCGCCATAGCCGCGCCGCCCCTCGTGCGTGCCGAGGAACCCGCCTTCGTTCTGCATCCCACCCAGGTCTCCGCCGGCGGAGAAGACTTTGCTGCCCGCACCGGTGAGCGCGACCACGCGCACGGCAGGGTCCGCCTCCGCTTGGCTGAGAGCTTCGTTCAGCTCGGCGATGACCTGCGGCGAGAGGGCGTTGCGCGCCTTCTCCCGGTCGATCGTCAGGAGCGCCGCTGGGCCCTGGACCTGGTAGCTGACTTGTCGCTCTTCCATGACGTCACCTCGGCATTGGCGCCGCCCCCGGTAGGGAGGATGCCGTGCAGGAACGATTCGGAGATCTGATTGCGCGCGCGCTCCACGCGCACTTCGTCCTTCGGATCCACGAGCCCGAGCACGAACGCGGTCAGCCCCATTTCGATCTGCCCGAACAGCAGCGCCGCGCAGAGCATGGGATCGATGTCCGCGCGGAGCTCGCCCTTGTTCTGCGCCTCCTCGAACATCTCGCGGGCCATGTAGATGACCTCGCCGAACGCCGACGCGCGGTTCACCCTGCCGCTGCCGGGGCTGCGCGCGATCTCCAGGATCAACACCCGGACGCCGCGGGGATCATGCTTGTAGGCGTCGAACGCGACCGAAGCGACGCGCCGCACGCGCTCCTCGAGGCTGCCACCCGCCGCGACGGACGCCTTGATCCGATCCACGAACGCGGTCCAGCCCGCCTGGAACACCGAGTCCAGCAGCTCTTCCTTGTTCTTGAAGTAGTGGTAGACGAGCCCGTACGCGACGCCCGCTTCCTTCGCGACGTCCGCGATCCGGCACCCGTGGTAGCCCTTCCGCGCGAACACCTCCACCGCGGCGCGAAGGATCGTCTTCCTCCGTTCCACCTCGCGCGGTGTCTCGCCCTGCGCTTTCGCTGCCTTGGCCACGCGCTCACGACCTCCGGATTGATTCCAAAATCAGCGGCGCACCCTAAGGGCGACTGATTTCGAAATCAAGCGGAGAGCGGGCCAGCGATGCGAACTGCTATTCGACGGTGCCGCAGCCCGCGGGGAAGGCCAACGCGTACTTGAGGTCCGAGAGTTGGCTCGCGGTGAACTTGCAGTTCGCCGTGGCGGTGAACGGGGACGGCGGGCTGTACGGAGGCGTCGGCGGGACGGTGTTCGGATCGTGCGCGTCGCAGAGTGAGTAGGTGAGCGTCGTCGCCGCCGGGTAGGTCAGCCGGATGCCGCTGCCGAACGACGTCGGGTTCGCGATGACGGTCTCGGTCCCTTCCACGGTGCAGCCGTCGTCGTCGGAGTTGCGCGCGATCGAGTTGAACCAGGGGTCGGCGACGATGACGACGTAGGCCTGGCAGCCAAAGTGGGTGATCGGTCCGCAGGTGGTCGGCGAGATGACGCGGAAGACAGGCTTGGGGTTGGTCGCG
>JBJMQN010000645.1:0-3146 GCA_045802665.1 Myxococcaceae bacterium
TCGGCCGATGCGCAGCGACTTGAGCTCGGGCGCGACCGCTCGACGATCCAGGTTCGCGGTGGAGAGCGACAGCTTCACCTGCGACCAGTCCTCGCCGGTGCGCTGCATGAGGTTGGCGCGGAGTCGGAGCGAGCCGGAGTCGAGCGCTCGACTGAGGGTGAGATCGTACGCGGGCACCCATCGCGCGCCATTGATCGCGTACTCGACGACGAGCTCGATGGGACCGTCGCCGGTGCCCTCGGACAACGTCAGCACCGCGGCGCGTTGCACCACGGTCCGCTGCGAACGAACCGATGACGACGCCTCCTGCAACCGGCGCCGCTTCTCGTTCAGATCGTCCGACGCCTCTTTGAGCTCCTCTTCCTTCGCGAGCAGCTCGCGCTGCACTGGCTCCAGCTCGCCTTCCGCGAACTCTCCGAGCTGCAGAATGGAGCTCACGCTGGAGGGCTTCGGCAGCTCGCCTTCTTTGGGCCGCCACTCGGTGGGCCGCAGATTCTTGAGCAATTGCGCTCGCCCCTGCAGCCGCTGCACCTGCGCGACCACCGTTTCGTAGCGAAGCTCCGCCGCTTCCACCGCCTTCGTCTGCGCGGGGACGTCGACTTCCTCCGGAACGGTCACCGCCCACTCGGCGCGCACATCGCGCACGCTCAAGCCCGCAGGCCCTTTGCGCACGAACGCCCGCAGCGACCCGGATCTGAGCCCCACCGGGAGATCTCCCACGCGGACGCGCGTCGGCCACTTGCCCCCCTCAGGCTTCAGCGTCGCGATGCGCGTACAGACAGCGCCCTGCGCGTACACGGTCACCGCATCCAGAATCGACGGCACGATGGAAACGCTCATCTCGTCCCTCCTCCCGCTCCAACGTGCGAGCGTAGCGTCTGGTGACAACGCCGGGGGGACGCATGTGGTTCCACGGACTTGAAAGGACGTGTGGTCCCGCGCGCGCAGGCGGCGAGGGAAACCGAATCCGCTCCGGGTTCCCTCGCGCCTTTCCGCTCGCTCAGCGCTTCTGTGGCGCGCCGCGGCCCTGACCTGCGTTCCCGGCCGGTGCGTCGTTCGGCACGCGCTTGCCCTGGAGGTTGTTCGGGCCGCTGATCGCCAGGTACGGCTTCAGCTTCTCGAACTTCTTCTTCCCGAACCCCTTCACCTTCACCAGCTCCTCGATCCGGTTGAACGGCGTCTTGGTGCGGTGCTCGATGATCTTCTTCGCCGCCTTCTCGCCGACGCCGGGAAGCGCATCGAGCTGCGCGGCGTTCGCGCTGTTCAGGTTCACCTGACCGGTGAACTGCATCTTCGTCTTGCCCTTCGCCTCCGCCACGCCGGTGAAAAACACCATCGCCAGTGCGGCCATCGTCATCCACGTTCCGAGCTTCTTCATGACTAGTGATCCCCCATCGACGCCGTAGCGTCGTTAAACGAGAAGTGCTGCGCCTGCGACTGCATCGCCTCCGACTGCAGCGCCTCCGCCTGCTGCATCGACGGAGCCGCCATCTGCTCCAGCTGCATCTGCGGCTTCTGCTGCGCCTCCGAAGGACGTTCGTCGCGCTTGTCGGACTGCTCGCGCACGTGGAGCCGCCCCTGAAGTGGCAGCACGTCCAGCACGAGGTTCAGCGACCCGTCCCGGTTCACCCACGCGGACCCCGCGCGCGTCCAGATGGTCTCTTTCCCCGACACCAGGTTGCCCTTGTCGTCCCGCCGCTCTCCGCGCTCGAAGAGCGAGAACACGACGTACCGCTTCCCTTGAACCCACTGCTGCATGACTTCCCCCTTTGAGAGCCCCGCGCCTCGAAGACATCCACGCGGGGACGGGGAACGCCTTGAGCAGCGCGCGTGCCACGGGCCTCTCCACTCTGACCGCGCGGATCAGCGCCCGTCCTGATCCGCTGAACTCATCCCCGCTCGCGGACGAGCGCGCGTGCTCCACTCCCGCTCTCACAAATCGCGACTTTCACTCCGCCCAGCGCCTAGGCTTCCCTCTCCATGTCCGAGCGGCTCTCCCAGCTCTCTTCGACCGTCCTCGCGAACCCGCGCGCGTGGGCGAAGCTCGAGAAGACGCCGCTCCTCGTCTGGGAGAAGGCGCCGGTGAAGAAGAAGGGGACGCCGCTCGTCCTCGGCACGCTCGCGAACATCAAGCTCGAGCCGCCCGCGCACGATCCGCTGTGCTTCCGGCTGCGGAAGTACAACAGGGTGGGCAACGCATTCGCGCTGGGCATCACGCTGGGGCGCGCGGAGTTCAACGACATCCCGCTGGATGACGGCAGCGTCAGCCGGTTCCACGCGTACTTTCAGCAGGACCGCCAGAGCGGCATCTGGCACGTCGTCGACGCGGAGAGCTTCAACGGCAGCTCGGTCGATGGCGTGTGGCTCCAGCCGAATCGCCCGGCGCCGCTGCGCGACAGGGTGGAGCTCAAGTTCGGGAACATCGAGATGCGCTTCTTCACCGCCGAGTCATTCGGTGAGTGGGTCGCCGCTCGTCCCGCCGCTCTTCCTTGACGTGTTCGCGACCGATCCCGTACAAGCCGCCGCGAAGTCTTCGGGTGCCGGTGCAGTTCCGGCGCTTGAAAAGGGAAGCCGGTGAAAATCCGGCGCGGTCCCGCCACTGTATGCGGGTGAGTCCGGCAGCTTCGGACTCGAGCAGCCTTCAGTTGTCGCCACTGACCGGGAAGTTCCGGTTGGGAAGGCGGAAGGAAGCTCCCGGCGAGAGTGCTCGCCGGCCTCGTAAGCCAGGAGACCTGCCCGAAGACGAGACGACGATTTGGCCTGCCCTCTTCGACAGAGAGAGCGGAAGGCGGACATGGGCAGCTTTCTCCGCGGGGCGATTCTTTCGCTCTGCCTGACATCGACAGCGCTGGCCGAGGAGCCTCTGGTGCTCCCGCCCGTCGACGTGCCGATCTCGCCCGTGCAGGAGCCTCCGCCCGAGAGTCCAACGCGTCGCGATGTCTCCGGCGCCTCCACGGTCATTCCGGTGCAGGAGCGCAAGGGCGAAGCGCACGACGCCGCGGAGCTGCTCGAGACTTCCCCCGGAACGGTGGTCTCGGACACGGGCGGAATGGGACAGGCCAAGAGCTTGTCGGTGCGCGGCGCGTCGTCGAACGGCGTGCTGGTGCTGCTCGACGGAACGCCTATCTCCGAGGGCGGCGGCGGCA
>JBJMQN010000646.1:0-8040 GCA_045802665.1 Myxococcaceae bacterium
CACTTTCTGCGTGGGCCCGTTCGCGTGGCAGCTCCTCACCTCCGTCCGCCCTGAAGGCGAACAGACCCAGCTGAAACTTCCGTCTCACCTCACGCTCGTCGCATATGCGCAGGTCTTCGAAGGCAGGCCGTTCGCGCGCGTGCTCCTGAACAGCTTCACCGTCGCGCTCTGCACCACGCTCTTGTGCCTCTTGATTGGCTCCCTCGCCGCGTTCGCGCTCGCGAAGTTGCCGCTCCGAGGCAAAGGGCTGCTGCTCGGAGCGGCGCTGGGCGCGTCCATGTTCCCTCCGGTCGCGACCGTCTCTCCCCTCTTCCTCGTCATCCGAGCGCTGGGGCTTCGCGACACGCTCACCGGCCTCATCCTGCCGTACACGACCTTCGCGCTGCCGCTCACGCTCTGGGTGCTGACGGCGTTCTTCCGCGATCTGCCCGGCGAGCTCTACAGCGCAGCCCGCATCGACGGCTGCACTCCGCTGCAGGCGTTTCTCCGAGTGCTCCTGCCCCTCGCCGCGCCGGGGCTCGTCACCACCGGGCTGCTCGTCTTCATCTTCTCGTGGAACGAGTTCCTCTACGCGCTGACCTTCACCTCCTCGCCTGACAAGCGCACGGTGCCCGTCGCGATCGCGCTCTTCGCCGCGGAGCACACCGAGCCGTGGGCGCAGATCGCAGCGGCCTCCGTCATCGTCACGCTGCCGCTGCTCATCCTCACGTTCATCTTCCAGAAGCGGCTCGTGGCGGGACTCACGGCCGGGGCGGTGAAGGGCTGAATGGCGACCGTCTCCCTCGAAGGCGTCAGCAAGGAGTTCCGAAAAGGCACCTTCGCGCTGCGCACGCTGAACCTCTCCATCGCGGACGGCGAGTTCGTCTGTCTCGTGGGTCCCTCCGGCTGCGGGAAGTCCACCACGCTCAACTTGATCGCCGGCCTCGAGTCGCCCTCCACCGGCCGCATCCGCATCGGCGAGCGCGACGTCACCGACCTGGAGCCCGGCGCGCGCGACATCGCGATGGTGTTTCAAAGCTACGCGCTCTACCCGCACCTGAATGTCGAGCGGAACATCGCGTTCCCGCTCCGCGTCGCGAAGCTCCCCGCCGCTGAGATTGCCGCGCGCGTGCGGGAGACCGCGGAGCTGCTCGGGCTCTCGCAACTTCTGACCCGAATGCCGCGCGAGCTCTCCGGCGGTCAGCGGCAGCGCGTCGCGCTGGGCAGAGCGTTGGTGCGCAGGCCGCGCGCGTTTCTCTTCGACGAGCCGCTCTCGAACCTCGACGCCGCGCTCAGGGCGGAGCTCCGCGCGGAGATCAAGAAGCTGCACGAACGGCTGCACGCGACGTTCATCTACGTCACGCACGATCAGGCGGAGGCGATGACGCTCTCAGATCGGGTGGTGCTGATGAAGCAAGGCGCGATCGAGCAGGAGGGCCCGCCGGAGGAGCTCTATCGCAACCCGCGCACGCTCTTCGCCGCGCGCTTCTTCGGCGCGCCGAGGATCAACGTGGTGCCGCCGGAGGTGCTCGGGCTCTCGCGTCAGGGTGCGCTGGCGGCGATCCGTCCGGAGCACGTCTCGCTCTCCTCGAACGGCATCGCCGGACGCGTCTACCTCGTCGAGTCGTTTGGCGCGGACACGTGGGTGACGGTCGAGGTCGGGAGCGAGAAGCTCGTCGCGCGCGGCGATCCGGAGCAGCGCCTCACCACGGGCCAGAGCGTGAACCTCGCGTTCGATCCGGCGAAAATTCTGTGGTTCGACGCGAGCACCGAAGAGCGGCAACGCGGCGGGTGAAGAGGCCAACGATCCGGCTGGCGAGCAGACCAATTCATCCCGGCGCGTCACATGCGCAGCATGCCCCGTCTTCATCCGCGGTCAGGCCGTTGCCGCCCATCACAAAGGAAGCCCCCCACATGAATCGTCGAGAGCTGCTCGTAAAAATTGGCGCCATGGTCGTCGCAGTGACGATCACCGAAGCGCTCCCCGGCTGCGGAAGCAGCAACAACGGCGGAGGCACAGGCGGTGGTTCTGGCGGCGGTACGGGCGGAGGCGCAGGCGGCGGGACCGCTGCAGGCGGCGGCGCGGGCGGAGGTGCCGGTGGCGGCGCTGGAGGCGGAGGGGGCGGCGGAAATGCCGACCTGACAGCCACCTCCACCACGGTCAACGCGCACGCTCACACGGTCACCATCACCGGCGCGACGTTGGACAGCCCTCCCGCGGGAGACACGAACGAGACCAGCAGCTCCGCGGGATCGCCCGCGCACTCGCACGTCGTCACGCTCTCTCAGGCCGACCTGCAATCGATCGCGTCGGGAGGCACGGTCACGAAGACCTCATCGCTCGTCGGCTCGCACGTGCACGACGTCACGTTCCACAAAGCGTAAAGCGATCACTTCACGGGCGCCCGGCGATCCAGTTCGATCGCCGAGCGCACGGCTGCTGCGGCGCTACTCTTCCGGGATCGGCTGCGGTCCCGGCTTGATGTGCGCGATGTCCGGGTCCAGGCCGCCATCCGCCTTATCCGGCTTGGCGTCCTTCTCCACCTTCCGCTGTGCTCGCCGGGCTTCCTTCTCCTGACGGTGCTGCAGGCGGCCCTGCTCCTTCTGACGCTTCGTTCGGCCAAGAATGCTGCTCATTGGTCACCTCCTGAAAACGGAAAGCCCGACTTCTTTCTGGTGAAAGGAGCCGGGCTTGAATCTGTGTCTTGTGACCACGTACCGCGATTCGTCCCACGGAGTCCAGCAATGCTCCATACAAGGCAGCCGGCCAGATGCCAGCCGCCCCACCGACCAATGATTCCGCTGTTTTGTGGACGTTCTCAGCCCTGACTGCGGCCAGCCGAGCTCAGAGGAAGAAACAGGCTGAACGTCGCCCCGCCGCCGGGCTGTGTCTCCACCGAGACGTCTGCTCGATGCGCGTCCGCGATCCGCTTCACCACCGCGAGCCCCAGGCCCGTCCCCGCCGCGCGCGTCGTGAAGAACGGCTGGAACACCTGCCCCGCAACCTCGGGAGGCATTCCGGGCCCGTCATCCGCGACGTCGATGCGCACGACCTCGGTGCCCGCGCGTTGAGCGCGTGAGGTCCGCAAGGTGACGTGCCCGCCCCTGGGCATGGCCTGAACCGCGTTCACCACGAGGTTCACCACCGCCTGACGGATGAGCTCCGCGTCCACCGGCACCGAAGGGACCGAAGCGTTGGGCTCCACGCGAACTTCCACGTTGGAAGTGGGCAAGGCCCGCGCGGCGGCCTCCACCGCGCCGACGAGAATTGGCTCCAGCCGCTCCGGCTGAAAACGCGCCTCGGACGGCCGCGCGAAGTCGAGCAGATCCGAGACCATCCGGTTCAGGCGCTCGGCCTCTTCGTTCACGATCCGAAGCAGCATCTGCGCCTCTTCGGTCGCCGGCGTGGAGCGGCGCAGCGAGGCGACGGAGTTGAAGATGACGCCCAGCGGATTTCTGACCTCGTGCGCGACGACGGCGGACAGCTCCCCCAGCGCAGCGAGCCGTTCGCGCTTCACCAGCTCCTGCTGCGCGACTGTGAGCTCGCGGTAGCTGCCCTCGAGATCTTCGAACAGCCGTGCGCGCTCGATCTGCAGCGCCACCTGCGCCCCCACCGCCTCCGCCGAACGGAGCTCCTCCTCGGTGAACCGTTCGTCGCGCTTGCGCGAGAGGTTGATCGTCCCCTCGAGCCGGCTGTTCACCACCAGCGGGATGACGCCCATCTGCAGAAAGCCTTCGATCCGCACGTCCTCTCGGCTCGGGCTCGGCCACTCCTCCAGGGAGAACGCTCGCGCGCGCTGCTTCGTCGCGGTGTTTCCGGTGGCCGAGTTCACGATCGGCACGCGCGGGTAGCGTTCGGAGAGCCTGCCCGGCCGAGTGCACGCGGTGAGGACGAGCTCCCCTCCGCGCTCGTCCGCGAGATAGAGCGCGGCGGCGTCGCTCCTCGTGGCCGCCTCGACGATCGGCAGCACCTGCTCACAGAGCGGCCGCACGCCGAGGTTCGCGCCGCTCATCGCCACCTGCTGCAGCGCCTCCAACGTGCGGTTGCGCCGCTCCAACGCGGCGAGCGTCTGCGCCACGTCGATTGCGCTCGCGACCTGCGACGCGAAGAGCGCGATCGCCGCCGCGTCGTTGCTGCGCAGCTTGTCCGCCACGACCATCAGCGCGCCCCACGTCTCCGTTCCGACTTTCAACGGAGCGATGACCAGCCGCAGCGCACGGACCATCGCGGTGTGCTCGCCGAAGTCCGGTGGCGGCAGCCCCTTGCGACGATGCCGCTCCTCGAGCCTCGCCGCGAAGTCGTCGAGAAAGATGCTGCGGTCCTCCGCCAGCGCGGCCTTGAGGACCGGGACGTCTTCGAGCGTGCCATCGGTGCCGCCCGCGCCGGGGAACGGCATCCGCGGCATCACCGCCTGCAGCTCCGGGGTCGCCGCATAGCCCTGCTGCGTGACGTGATCTCCCTCCAGCCGGACCACCGACGAGTTGAAGCCGAGCCGCATGAGCCCCAGCACCGTGCTCTCCAGGACCGCCCCCAGCGACCGCTGCCGCTGCACCACGGTCTGGAGCTCGGACAGCGCGAGCAGCAGCTCCCTGTCCCGCACGCGTTCGCCCAGCGGCCGCGCGATGATCACCGTCTCGGTGGGCGAGATGACGCGCGGCTCGATCTCGATGCGGATCGCCGTCCCGTCGCCGCGCCGCGCGGTGAGCTCGTACGCCTCGGGCGCGCTGCCGCCTCTGCGGCGAGCATCGTGCCGCTGCCCAACCTTCGCGCGATCCTCGGGAGCGATGAGCTCGTACGCGTTCAACCCCACCAGCTTCTCGCGGGGGTAGCCGAGCAGCTCGCAGAACGCCGCGTTCACGTCCTCGTAGACGTCCCCCATCATCAACGCCATCGCCACCGGCGACGCCGCGAACACACGCGCCTGCCAGGACTCTGGGTCGGAACGAGGCGATGACGGCGGCGAAGGAGCCATTCGACGGGGACGGGAAAGGGGTTGTATAGCATCCGCATGCCCGCCATTCGCCGTGACACCGGAACTCCAGGCAGGACCGTTGGCCGCACGAGCAACGAGGTGAAGGTCACCACGCCGAAGAGCCTCAAAGAGCAGATCCCGCCGGACTGGCGGAAGGCGCTCGCGGGCGAGTTCGACAAGCCCTACTTCAAGGAGCTGGAGAAGTTCCTCGCCGAGGAGCGGAAGACCCACTCGGTGCTCCCGCCCGCCGACAAGGTGTTCGCGGCGCTCGCGCACACGCCGCTCGACAAGGTGAAGGTCGTGCTGATTGGGCAGGACCCGTATCCGACGAAGGGCAACGCCAACGGGCTCAGCTTCTCGGTCGAAAAGGGCATGCCCATCCCCGGCTCGCTGCGGAACATGTTGAAGGTCGCCGAGACGGACGTGGGCGCGAAGTACCCGAACAACGGCGATCTCACGCCGTGGGCGGATCAGGGCGTCCTCCTGCTCAACACCGTCCTCACGGTCCGCGAAGGCCTGCCCAACAGCCACCGCGATCACGGCTGGGAGATGTTCACGCGCGCAATCCTCGACGTGGTGAACAAGAAGCAGCAGCCGGTGGCGTTCATGCTGCTGGGCAAACAGGCGCAGGAGTTCGGCGCGGGCGTGGACACCACGCGCCACACGGTCGTGAACGCGCCGCATCCCTCGCCCGCCGCGCCGGGAAATCCGTTCGGCAAGACGCACCCGTTCTCCGACGTGAACAAGGCGCTGACGAAGGCCGGCGAGAAGCCGATCAACTGGCAACTGCCGAACCGCTGATCCGTCGCGAAGCGGTCAGCGGCACCGGCCGCGGATCCAGCGGCGCGTTCAGCGCGTTGCACTTGCGCCCATCCCGGCTGAGCCGCCCTTGCTCCGAGGGGATGCGCAATCGCACGCCCGTCCCTACCGTCGCCTCGCAGTTCAACCGAGGAGGTTTACGTGGCGGGTAAGTCGATCAAGAACAAGAAGACGTACAAGGCGCTCAAGCGCAAGGGCATGAGCAAGACGCGCGCGGCGCGCATCTCGAACGCGGGCAAGTCTGCCGCGCGCAAGGGCGGCAAGAAGGGCGGCCGCAAGAGCAGCTCTCGTAGCCGCAGCAAGCGCTGAAGCTTCATTCGGGGCTGGAGAGTGGGCTGCCTTTGAAACGGTCCGCTCTCCGCCCGTGATGTCTAGACGTTCGCGGCGGGACGCTGACCTGCGCCGAGCAGCTGCTGCAACGTGTCGCCCAGCCGCGCCATCCCGAGCTCGATCTTCTCCACCGGCTGATTCGAGAAGTTGAGCCGCAGAAACCCGTTCTGAGCAGGGCCGACGAAGAAGCCGTTGCCGGGCACCACCGCGACCTTCTGCGCGATGGCCGCCTTGAAGACGTCGTCGTCGCGCACGCCGGAGGGGAGCTCCATCCAGAGGAACAGGCCGCCGTCCGGGTTGGTCCAGCGCACGCCTTCGGGCATGTGGCGCTCCAGCGCATCCAGCATCGCGAGGCCGCGCTCGCCGTACACGCGGCGGATCTTCCCGAGGTGCCCTTCGTAGTCGAACGTCTCCAGCAACTTCGCGGCCGCGCGCTGAGCGAGCGTCGCCGTCTGGAGATCGCACGCCTGCTTCGCGACGATCATCTTGCGGATCACCTCGCGCGGCCCGTGCACCCAGCCGATGCGAAGCCCCGGCGCCAGCGTCTTCGAGAACGTGCCCAGGTGAATCACGTCGTCCGACAACGCCGCGAGCGGAGGCTGCGCCACGCCGCGGAACCGCAACGCCCCGTACGGATCATCCTCGAGCACCGGCACCCCGCCCCGCTGCGCCGCCGCGATGAGCTGCTTTCGGCGATCGAGCGCGAGCGACGTCCCCTTCGGGTTCTGAAACTCCGGCACGACGTAGAGCAGCGCCGGCTTGTGCTGAGCGATGACCTCGTCCAGCTGCGCCGTGTGCATGCCGTCGTCGTCGCTGCCCACCGCGACGAGCTTCACCTCGTACGTGCTGAAAGCCTGCAGCGCCGCGAGATACGTGGGGTTCTCCACGAGCACCGTGTCGCCCGGGTTCAGCATCACGCGCGCGACGAGATCGATCCCCTGCTGCGAGCCGCTGACGATGAGCAGCCGCTCCGGTGCGGACGCGATGCCGCGCTCGCCGAGCTTGTGCGCGATCCACTCGCGCAGCGGCCCGTAGCCCTCAGTGATGCCGTACTGCAGCGCCGCCGGACCCTCGCTCGCGAAGACGTCGGCGTAGGCGCGGGCGAGCTCCTCCACCGGGAACAGCTCAGGCGCGGGGAGGCCGCCGGCGAACGAGAGGACGTCGGGGCGTTCAGCGACTTTCAGAATCTCGCGAACCGCGGACGGCGTGATGCCGCGCATTCTCCGGGCGAATTCAATCGAGGTGCTCACTCTCAGGACTCCTTGCGCGATGGCGAGACGTGCGTGTCCTCTTTGACGGAAGACAGGACGATGGTGGTGTGCGTGCGGGTCACGCCGGGGATGGTGCGGAGCCCTTCGACGAGCAGCTTGTCCAGGGTCCCCGTGTTCTCCGTGCGGACCTTGAGCAGGTAGCTGTCCTGCCCGGCGACGCGGTGACATTCGAGGATCTCGGGGAGGTTCTGGACGCGCTTGGCGAAGCTCTCGAAGTACTTCGGATGCTCGATGCCCACGCCGATGAACGCGGTGATGTCCTTGCCCAACTTGCGCGGATCCACTCGGGCCGCGTAGCCGGTGATGACCTTCTGCTCCTCGAGCTTGCGGATGCGATCGGCGACGGACGGCTGCGAGAGGCCGACCTTCTTGGCGATCTCCGCCTGAGTGAGGCGGGCGTCCGCCTGCAGCATGTCGATGATCTGGTCGTCGACCGGGTCCATGGCGCGAGTAATAAGCGCACTGCCCGGCCTATCTGCAATAGGTAATCTGTATTTTGAGCCTATTTTATATAGGCTTTGACGCTCACGACAGTTTTGGGCATTTTCGGTCCGTGCGAGCGTCGCTGAAGATCGGCTGTGTCTGCTTCATCGGCTTTCTGCTGGCGTGCGGGGGTCCGCCCGGTGCTGGCATTGATGGCGGCGCGGGCGGCGGAGCTGGCGGCGGAG
>JBJMQN010000647.1:0-3457 GCA_045802665.1 Myxococcaceae bacterium
AGCCCGCGTGGCGGATGTTCTTGCCCACGTCGCTCTGCGTGAGCGCGGTCGTGTTGATCGCGATCGGCGTGACGGTGGTGACCGGCGAGTCGAGCTTGATGATCGAGAGATCGCCCGTCAGCTGGTTCGCGTCGTAGCTGGGGTATTGGGTCCAGGTCGCGACGTTCCTGGTGAACGACGGCTGGTACGCATCCGGACCGAACCCGACCCTGTACGTGTAGCCGGTGGTGCCGTAGGCGTAGACGCAGTGGGCCGCGGTGAGGACCGTCTGCGGCGCGATCAGCGTGCCGGTGCAGAACGGAGCGAACTGCCCGCCCTGAACCGCGAGCAGCGCGACGACCGCCGGATCATTGCTGTCCAGGGATCCGCCGATGATCTCCTGCCGATTCGTGAGGAGGTCCGCGCCGTCATGCCACTTCGGATCGGTCGGGACCTGTGACGGTCCGCAGGCAGCGAAAGACAGCGCTGCGCAGAGAAGGGATACGCGGACGAGGAGCGCTCGGTGGGGGGCCATGAAGTCTCTCCGGGAAGCAGCGGCCGGTGAGCAACCCGTATGCCACGGGTGAGACCGCGGCCGCCATCCGGGGTCAGGCCGTGGATGGCTGCTCGATCGGCTGCTGTTCCGGCCTCTGACGCAGGCTGTTAACGACAGTGTTGCCCCACATCGTGACCGATTTCCGGACACTCTTTCGGCTGGTTCGCTGAAACGAGTCTTATAGAGTCCGCGCCACGTTGAGCACGCTGCTCCGGGGTGCCACCCTCATCGAGTTCGAACCGGCCCGTGTCGAGGTGGCCGATCTGCGCGTCGACCGCGGCGTCATCGTCGAGCGCGGACAGGGCCTCGAGCCGCACCCGGAAGAGGACGTCGTCGACGTCGCCCACAAGATCATCATCCCGGGGATGGTGAGCTCGCATCACCACCTGTTCGCCTCCATCGGCCGCGGTCTACCGAGAGCGAAAGAGGGCGCGGACTACGAGCAGGTGCAGCAGAGCACCATCTGGCGGCTGGAATCCGCGCTGGATCTGGATGCGGTGCAGGCGTCCGCGATGCTGGGCGCGATCGAAGCGCTGTCGTGTGGAACGACGACGGTGGTGGACTCGCACTCGTCGCCGAAGTGCGTGCTGGGATCTCTCACGCGCGTCGCGCGCGGCGTGAACGAGATCGGCCTTCGAGCGGCGCTGAGCTACCAGGTGACGGATCGCCATGGGGCGCTCGGGCGGGAGGAGGGGCTGGAGGAGAACGTCGCGTTCCAGAAAAAGGCGCGCGGGCGGTTCCGCGGCATGGTGGGCGCGCACGCGTGCTTCACGCTCTCGTCGGACGCGCTGGAGGGGCTCAAGGGCGCGGTCGCGGCGACGGGCAGCGGGCTGCACCTGAACCTCGCGGAAGATCCGATGGACGAACGGCTCTCGTTCCAGCGGTACGGCGACACGCCCGTCGCGCGGCTGATGCAGGCGGAGCTGCTCTCACCGAAGTCGATCCTCGCGCACGTGGTGCATCTGTCGTGGCCGGACCTGTCTCAGGTGATCAGCACCGGCGCGTGGATCAGCCACGACGCTCGGGCGAACATGAACTTCCAGGCGGGCTACGCGCCGGCGGGCAAGTTCGGCGCGCGGGCGTCGCTGGGCACTTCCGCTATGAGCCCGGACCTGTTCCTGGAGGCGCAGTGCGCGATGTTCCGTTCGCGCGACGCGGGGCAGCCGATCGACGTGCTGCGCTATCTCGCGAACGGGCACCGGATCGCCTCGCAGATCTTCGACGCGCGGATCGGGCCGCTGGATCAGGGCGCGGTGGCGGATCTGGTCGTGCTGGACTACCGGCCGGTGACGCAGATCGACGAGACGAACATCGCGCTGCACCTCGTTGAAGGGATGAGCAGCCGCCACGTGGAAGCGGTGATGGTGGATGGCGTGTGGCGGATGTGGGCGAGAAGAAGCTTGTCGGCGAACGCTGAAACTGTGATTGATCACGCGCGCGATGCGGCGCACGCGGTGCACCGGCGGATGGAGGAAGTGAAGTCATGATCGGACTCTTTGCCGGCCTCCTGCTCTCCGCTGCGCCGAAGGTTGGCGACGTCGCTCCCGACTTCTCCGTGAAGGACGTGGACGGCCACGAGCTGAAGCTGTCCGAGCTCACGCAGAAGGGAACGGTGATCCTCGCCTTCTTTCCCAAAGCCTTCACGGCGGGTTGAACCCGCGAGCTCACGGCGTACCGGGACCGGTACGCGGAACTCGAAGGCGCAGGGGCGAGGGTGATCGCGGTGTCCACCGATCCGGCGGACACGCTGAAGAAGTTCCGCGAGTCGCTTCAGAGCAAGGACACCTTCGTCTCGGATGAGAAGGCGGAGCTCACGAAGCTCTTCGACGTGAAGGCGCCGCTCTTGAACATCTCGATGCGGAACACGTTCGTGATCGGAAAGGACCGGAAGGTTCTTCACGTGGAGAGCGGCGGAGACGCGATCGATCCCACCGGCGCCGTTGCCGCGTGCCCGCTGCACAAGAAGGCGGCGGCGCTGGACGGCGGCACTGGCGGGAGTGACGCGGGGCGCTGAGCGACGATCGCGCTGCGCAGGTCCACGCCGCCTCCCGGAGAAGTACGCGCGGCACTGCGTGTCCGTGTTCGAAGCGGGCGTGTTCGCGGGATACGCCTCGAAGCTACCTGAGCGGCATCGCACTTCTCACAGCTCTTCCGCATCCCGAGCGCGATGGCCGGACGAGTCTGCTAGACCGAGGCCCCCGCGCCGGGCTTTCTGGCGCGCGTTTCGTTGGAGGCGTCGATGCTCAGTGAAGGTGACGTCGCCCCGGATTTCACGCTCAAGGACCACGAGGGGAAGACCGTGTCCTTGAAGGATCTCCGAGGGAAGAACGTCGTGCTGTGGTTCTACCCGAAGGCTGACACACCGGGTTGAACGGCCGAGGGTTGCGGGTTCCGCGACCTCAAGCAGCAATACGATTCGAAGAACGCAGTCGTCTTCGGAGTCAGTTTCGATCCCGCGGCGGATAACGCTGCGTTTGCAAAGAAGTTCAACTTCAACTTCCCGCTGCTCACCGATCCCGATCGCAAGGTCGGCATGGCGTACGGAGCAGCGGCCAGCCCGACAGACCAGCACGCGAAACGCGTTGGAGTCGTGATCGGCCCGGATGGCGCGGTGAAGTACTACGGAGAGAAGGTCTCCGCCGCCGCGTTCCCGCAGCAGGCGTTGCAGTACCTGTGACGTGAGTCCGCGCGCCGCGCTCGGACTTCCCTCCGGGCGCGGCGATGCGGCGGGGACGCTTGCGGTGCCTACCCGGACGGGCTCCACGCAGGGGCGAGCACTGGTCGCGGTGACCGCGATCGAACCGGCGCCTAAGCGGTCCGCGCGTTTTGATCGACGCTCGCCCGCGCCGCGTCGCACTCCTCGCAACCCGTGGCGCAGAGGAACAGCAGCGGGTCGCGCTTCAGCTGCTCCACCGCGATCGC
>JBJMQN010000648.1:0-4429 GCA_045802665.1 Myxococcaceae bacterium
ACCGCTTCTATTTCCGCGCCCACTCGAGGCTGGAACATTGTCTTCGTCGCGACGACAGGAACGCCCGCGTAGATCTGCCGGCCGAAGTACGCGGTGGGCAGCGCGCCGCCGACCTCTCCGATGATGTCCAGCTGCGTGGAGATGAGCACCCGCCCGGACGGCGCGTCTTCCGGAATCTCCGGCGGAGATCGCTCCACCCCGTACTTGAGGCGGATCTCGTGCAGCGCAGCAGGCGAGAGCCGGTTGTACGTATTTGCGCCTTCACCACTCTTGAAGGACACGCCGACCGAGACGACCGAGGGCGCCACGAACTCGCGAATCGTCGCGCGCTGAGCGACGAACGGCGGATTGTTCTGGTCCCCGAGGAAGGTGGCGTGGACCGCGGGCTTGAAGCTCGCGCCCACCCGGAACGGCATGCCCTCGGGGCGGATCAGCAGATCGAACTGGCCACCGGTGCCGTGGAACGCGTTGAGCTGTCCCTCATGAAAGAGGAACGCGCTCGCGGTGTAGAGCCCGAGCCCGGCGATCACATCGTCACGCCCGAGCGCCACCGCAAACCCTCCGCTCGCGGTCGTCAGCGTCATGTCCACGGTGCCGGTGCACGCGTCGTCGATGCAGTAGTTCTGGTGCAGCGTCCGCAGGAAGCCGCCCACGCCGTAGCGCGAGTACTGAACCAGCATTCCCGCCTGCAGCTGATTCGAGAACGCGCCGTCGGGGTGACCGTCGTTGTCGAGGTCGCGCTCCTCGGGATGGATCGGCAGCAGATCCAGAATCCCGAACGTGAGCGAGAAATCGAAGTTGTCCTTCTGGGTCGTGCGCCGATGCGCGAGCACCGCGAGGTTCGCCGGATAGCCTTCGATGCCTTCGGCGACCGCGACGTACGCGCCGCCCATTCCCACCATGCGATGGCTGCCCAGCAGCACGCCGGGCGAGAGGTAGACGCGATCAGGGATCGGCGTGGACGAGTCCTGCGCCCGCGCGGAGGTCCCGGCGAGCGCGACTGCAAGCAGGAGAGTGAAGTGCCTGGAGCTCAGTCGGCCCAGACGTTGGCACAGATCGGCGGGCTATTTCGTCTTCTTCGACGCGGTCACCGCACCGTTGGACCAGTGCAGGTGGGCGATCTTCCACGCGCCATCTTTTTTCCGGAGCACGAAGGTGAAGAGCGCGGTGAGCTGCTTGCCTCCACCTACATCCACCTGCGCCGCCTGCGCGACATACGCGAGCGGCCCTTCGCTGCGCCCGGTGTTCTGTTCGTCCGCCCACTTCATGGGCCGAGACAGCGCGAGCTCCGCGACGGAGCGCTTCGTGCCGTCTTCGAAGATGACCGCGTCCTTGTTGAACAAGGCCTGCAGCGCGGCGGTGTCCTGTTTCTCGACGGCGACGCGGAACTCGGAGACGACCTGCCGGATCGCGTCTGAGTCGGCATCGGGTGAGGCGGCGAGGACTGCTGCGAGAAGGAGCGCGTTCACCATGGCAAGCGGGGAAGCTCGCCACGGGCGGTCGCGCCGTCAAGGCTCGGTGAAGAAGAAGTCCTGACCGTCGACGGAAGGAAGTCCCACACCCGGCGCAACGGACGGCTCGAGCTCGTTCGGCAGCCGCCAGGTCTGTCCGGTGAATTGAAGGATCGTGACGCTGTAGTCGCCCGCCGGAATGCTCTTGAGCGGAACCAGTTGCGACCGATTCGCCGCGTCGAACGCGCGCGGCTGCACGATGACCGTGAGCTCGTTCGCGGGAATGGGCGCGAAGCTCGGCACACCGGTGTTGTCGAACAGCAGCGGCAGAAACGGCGTCGGATCGATCCCTGCTGCCAGCACCACCGCGTCCGGCGTGTCGTCGTCGGTCCCATCCGCGTGCGTGTAGTGAACGCCCGTCTCGTCGAGCACGCCGTCGCGATCCAGATCGTTCTCGTCGACAAGTCCCGACGGCACGAGCGGGGAGATCTTCCGCAGGAACACGCGCGGCCAGATGTCGGGAACGCCATCCGCATTCGCGTCATCGGGAACGCCGTCCGCGTTGTCGTCCACGAGCCGAACGAGAAATGCGGGCTTTGCCTCGTGAATCGCGCCTTCGTCGATCGGCTTCGACTGGAGCGTGAGCTTGGTGATGGGTCCTGCCGGCACGCTGCTCGCGACGATGAACGCGGGGCGATCCACCGGAACGGTCGCGCTGTCGGCGAAGCTCACGGTCACGTTGTCGATCGAGTTGAGCTCCCCGTGCTCGTCCTTCGCGATCGTCACCGTCTGCGTCGCGAGCGTGAGCGCGTCCACCTGCGCACCGCCGACATCTCCCGCGTTCGGCTCACCGGTCACGCCGTACCAGGGCACGAAGTCAGACGGCTTGCAGGGGGTCGCACCTGAAGCGCACGTGTCGCGATCCAGAAAGCCGCGGAGAAGATAAGTGCCTTCGTTGACGAGACTGAACGCGAACGGTGCGGTGAACGGACCGGAGCTCCCCGCGGCCGCGCCGTGAAAGAGCGTGTCCTCGGAGATGACCGTGAACGACAGCGGGCGGCCCGTTCCTGCGGGAGGCGGCGGACGGCTTGCGTCGAAGAGGAACACCACGACGTTGCCGCGCGCTTTCGTGGTGAGGACGACGTTGCCTTCGATGCGGCTGGAGCTCGTCTGCTGGCGGAGATCCGCGGACGGCTTCACCGGCGGGACGTCGCACGCGGCGAGGAGCAGAAAAATGAGCGCGGCGAATCTCATGGCGTCACCGTCAGCGTCGCGAAGAGGCGGCGGTCGATCAGGTTTCCGAACGGATGTTCGCGGTGTGGCGAGCCGAGCTGACTGCCGACGATGCCCACCGTGAGCTTGTCCTTGAACAGCCGGTACGCGAGCCGCGCGTTGATCACCGTGTACGCCGGGAGCGGGTTCTGTTTCGCCTCGATCTGCGTCGGATCAGAGGCGGCCGGCTCGCGTTCGATCCACGTCGTGGCGGTCACGTAGTTCACCTCGCCGGAGAGATCGACGCCGGCTGCGGCTCGATAGGTGACGCCGCCGTAGAGCTTGAACTGAGGTGCCTGCGAGCAGGGCGCGCACGGCGTTCCGGACGCCACGCCGCTCTGGGTGATGCGCTGCCAGGCTCCGCTGCCTCGAACCTCCAATCGATCCAACGGCGCCACCGTCACTCCGACTTCGGCGCCGAGCGCGGTGTACGTCGCCTTTTCGTTCTCGAACTTCGATCGTCCAATCAGGAAGCTCTGCGTGGCCGGATCGTACGATTGGTCCGCAGGGAGCGGCTGCAACCCCGAGAGGGTGATCAGGTTCCGTACGTCGTTGCGGTAGAGCGCGAGGTCCCACTCGAGTCCGCTCGCGGGGAGCTCGCCGCGGTAGCCGAGCTCGAAGGCGGTGAGCTGCTCGGGCTTGAGCGTGGTGTCGCCGGTCGTGAGCGCGGAGCCGCCGTTCACGCCGGGCAGCGGGAGGCGAATGGCGGTGTAGCTCTCGAGGTACGTCGGCTCGCGGAAGGCGGTGGAGAAGCTCGCCCTTAGCGCGTGGCCTTGCGCCGGGAAGTAGAGCGCGGAGATGCGCGGTGACTGCGCGTAGCCAGGCTTGCCGTTGTCGAGCAGCGGATGGCGATCGATCCGGTAGCTGCCCACGATGCGAACCGGATCGATGATCCGCCATTCGTCCTGAACGAACGCGGCGCCGTGCAGCTCCTGATGAAACGCGTCGAGGTAAGTCCAGCCCACGCGCTTGAGCCGCCCGCTGACGCCGACGTCGAGCCGGTGCGTTCCCGCGAGCTGCAGCTCCCTCGAGAAGAGCACTTCGCCGGAGAACACGTGCGAGCTCACGTGCGTCGCCAGAGACCTCGCGCCAATCGCCTCGTATTGCGGGCCCGCGTCCGCCTCGAGCTGATTCCAGAACGCGCGCGCCTTCAGCGGTCCAAGCGTCGAATCCGCCTGCACGTACGAGGAGGTTCCATCGAGGAAGTAGTTTCGGAGCAGGCCCAGCGGATACAGCTCGGTGAAGAGGCGGTTCACGCCAGCGGAAGCGCCCACGCTCACATCATCGGTGAACTGGTAGCGCGTGGTGAGGTTGCCGCGGACCGAGCGGAGACCCAGAGACGAATCCGCGACGCGGGAGACGATGTCAGGGCGATCGTCCGCGAAGTCGCGGCTCCACTTGTCTTCCTGCAAGTAGCCCACCGAGGCGCGGTAGCGCAGCTTCTTGACGGCGGAGGACGCGACGAAGGATCCGCCCGCCGTGTTGCCCATGCCGCCGATCGCGTTGAACTCGGCCGGCGGCGGGTTGCCCGGATTTCTCGTGATGATGTTGATCACGCCGAGCATCGCGTTCGCGCCATAGAGCGCGGAGCCCGGGCCGCGGATGATCTCGATCCGATCGATCTCTTCGAGCCCCACCGGAAGCGCGGGCCAGAGTGTGACGCCGATGAAGTCCTGGTATTCGGTTCGCCCGTCGACGAGCACGAG
>JBJMQN010000039.1:0-5633 GCA_045802665.1 Myxococcaceae bacterium
CCCTGTCGATCTGCAGGCCGGCTCGAACGATCCGACCCTGAAGGCGAAGGTCACCGGCAACACCGTCCGCCTGTCCGGCAACGCCTCCAACACCGGCATCACGCCGTCGTTCCTCACCGTTTACGTGGATGGCAAGGGCTGCTCGGTCCAGCTCTCCAAGGGAATGACTCCGGCGGAAGCCCTGAAGGAGCTCTCCTCGAAGCTGCCCCTGGGCTACGAGCTGAAGCACGTCTCTGGCGGCAAGAAGGGCGAGTCGGCGGCGCAGATCGTCCGCAAGGCTGAGCCTCCCGCGGAGAAGGTCCCGGCGATCAGCGTGCGGCTGGCGAACGATCCGACGCAGCACGTGCAGTTCACCGGCGGAGCCAAGCTGACGATCGCCGGCACCGCTTCGAACAACGGGATGATCCCCTCCTTCGTGAACCTCGAGCTGGATGGGAAGTCCATCTCGGTGTCTGTCTCCGCGCGCGATTCGGCGGCGAAGACCGCGCAGAAGATTCAGTCCGCGCTGCCGGCGGGGTTCGCGGCGACCATCGAGTCCCGTCCGGGCAAGGACGAGGCGGTCGTCACGATCACGAAGAAGTAGCGGCTAGCAGGCAGGCAGCAAGCTCACTCGGCTGCTCGGCTTTTCGCTGGGCGCCATTTCGGCTATAGGGCACCGCACCATGGAGACTGTCGAGTCCGCAACGAACGTCATCGCCTTCCCTGGGCTGGTTGCCGCGGCCGAGGCTGCGCGAAAGCTGCGGAGCATCGAACAGGCGACCGTCTCGCCGCCGATGGTGCCGTACGTGAAGCTGCTGACCACGGACCCCTGTCAGAAGCTCGTGCGCCTCTCGGACAATGCGTTCCGGATTGAAGGCGTGACGGCGGACAGCGCGATTCTGCAGACGCTGATGGAGCTCACGGTGGAGAACCGGCTGGTGCGGATTGCGCTCGGGAGGGCGGAGAGCGCCACCCGGACCGGTCAGCGCGTGTGCGCCGCGACGCCGCCTGGTTTTCGAGCGGAGCTCCGGCCGTCGCTGCCGCTGGGCTCGGTGATCGTCAGCATCGAACGGGACGACGAATCCCGCCGCGAGACCGCCGCCGCGTAAATGGCCGCGAAGAAGCACACGCCGAACTACTGGCTCATCAAGAGCGAGCCCACCACCTATTCGTGGGCGAACCTCGAGAAGGACCGGAAGACCTCGTGGACCGGGATCCGGAACTTCGAAGCGCGGAACAACCTGCGGAAGATGCTGCCGGGAGATCTGGCGCTCTACTACCACACGGGTGACGAGAAGGCCGTCGTGGGCGTGGCGCGGGTCTGCTCGCATCCCAAGCCGGACAAGACCGGCAAGCCTGGCGAAGAGTGGACCACGGTGGACGTGGAGCCGCTCATCGCGTTCGACCTGCCGGTGAGCCTCTCGAAGGTGAAAGAGACCGCGGACCTGTCGGAGATGGGGATCGTGAAGAAGGGGCGGATCTCGGTGGTCCCGGTGACGCCGGCGGAGTTCAAGAAGATCTGCCAGCTCGCGAAGACGAAGGTGCCGAACTGAAGCGGACCGTCGAGGTGCCGCGGCCCGCGAAAGAGCCGCGCATCGATCGGTTTCTTGCTGGTGCGGTGCCCGGGATTTCGGTTGAGCGCGCGCGAGCGTTGATCGCCGAAGGCCGGGTGCGCATCCGCGGCAAGGTCGTGAAGGCGGCGCGCAAGCTCTGGGGCGGAGAAGAGATCGAGCTCGAACTGCCGGAGGTTCGCGCGGCTTCCCGCGTCGAAGGGCCGGCGCTTTCGATTCTCTTCGAGGACGAGCGGTTCGTGGTGATCGACAAGCCATCGAAGCTGGTGGTCGAGCCGGAGCCCGGGCAGATCTCGGTGGTCGAGCTGCTGGCGAGTCAGCGGACCGGGTTCAGCGTCGCGGGAGAGGCGCTGCCGGGAGTCGCGCACCGGATCGACAAGGACACGACCGGGTGCCTCATCCTCGCGAAGACGGATGAGGCGCTTTCGAGGCTGAAGGAAGCGTTCGAGAGCAAGGGCGTGGAGAAGACGTACCTCGCGATCGTGCTCGGTTCGCCCGAGCAGTCTGCGCGTCTGGAGGGACCGTACGGGAGGGATCCGGAGAACCCGAGGAAGTACACGACGCGAGTGGAGTCAGCGCGGCGGGCGACGCTCTCGTTCAAGGTTCTCTCTCGAGCGGGTGACCTCTCGCTGCTCGAGGTTCGTTTGGAGACCGGACGTACGCATCAGATCCGGGTGCAGCTCAGTGAGGCCGGCTTTCCGTTGATCGGAGATCCGGTCTACGGCACGCGCGAGTCGCGCGAACACGAGCTGGCCGCGAAGATCGGGCGCATCGCGCTTCACGCGTGGAAGTTGAAGATTCCCGCCCTCGGGATCGACGTGGAGGCGAAGGCGCCGTTTGAGTTGAGGGTCGAGTGATCTCGCGGGGCGAGTCGAGATGCCGAGCGCCCATCCCCGGCTTCAACGTGGGGACGATGCACCGGGCCTGGGTCTCGCGGGATCGGAAGCATGCCGACGCCCGGCTGCGCGCGAACGACTCCTCCCCGCGAATTCCGCCGAATCGCTCGCAGCGCGCGTAGATTCCGCCACGCCCCATGCGTTGGACGCTTCACCGAGAAGTCAGCCTGGCTGTCCTCGCCCGAGCGCGCACAGAGGCCGATCACCACGAAGATCTCGGCTGCAGCGTTCTCGGTCCGGCGTCGCGTCCCGTTCGCCGAGCGCAAGCCGAGCTGAAGTCGTTGATGGCGAAGCTGGGCGCTGAAGAATCCGCGCGAGAAGGCGCGAACCTGATCAAGTGGCTGGAGCAGCGTCCGCGTTACAGCGCCCTCTGCACGAGTCGTCGCCGCGCGGGTCGCCGAGTCCTCCGCCCCGAGTTCCTCTTCCCTGACGCCCGTGAGACCCGCCCGCGTTTTCTGCATCTGCGCAAAGGCGGTCAGGGCCTCGACATCCGAGTGAAGCGCGACGAATGGCCCGCGTTCTGGGATCTCTTCGCCACGCTCGCCGCCGGAGCGAGCCCCGCCGAGTTCCGAGGCCGCACGACGCAGCACTTCGTCAGTGAGCTGAAGCGAGCGCGCTGGCTCGTCCCGCACCAAGAGCCGGTCCGGTTGCCGAAGACCGGAGCGCTCTTCGTCGGGCACAACACGACGCTCTTCTGCACGCCCACCGCGAAGATCCTCGTGGATCCGTACTTCCGTCCCGCCAGCCCGTTCGATCTCCCGGGCTACCAGCCGATGCACCCGCGAGATCTCCAGCACGTGGACGCGGTACTGATCACGCACACGCACGGAGATCACTTTCACCTCGGCTCGCTGCTGCAGCTGCCGAGAGACGTTCGGATCTTCGTGCCTGCAATCGGTCGAGAGAGCCTGTTTTCGACGGACTGCGTCCTGCGGCTGCGTCAGCTCGGCTTCACGAACGTCGAGGCGCTCACGTGGGGCAAAGAGCGGACGATCGGCGACGCGACGATCCGCGCCCTGCCCTTCTACGGCGAGCAGCCGACGGACGACGTCGGCGTGTACGGATCGCTCCTGAACGAAGGCAACACCTGGCTGATCCGCTCACCTAACTTCTCCGCCGCCTTCTTCGCGGACAGCGGGCGCGACATGCGCGGCGACATGGCGCAGGTCTGCCGCGAGGTCCGCAAGAGCGGCCACGTCGACGTCCTCTTCACCGGGATCCGCGGGTTCCGCCTGAAGCCGCTGTTCTTCGGGTTCACCACGCTGGATGCGTTCCTCGTGAACGTGCCGCTCGGAGATCTCACGCGGCCGCAGCAGCTGATGGCCTCGCCCGAAGAAGCGATGCAGTACGCCGACATCCTCGACGCGCGCTACGTGGTGCCATGCGCGGACGGCGGTGCGCCCTGGTACTGGCGCGAAGGAATGGGCCCGAAATATCCCGGCTTCCCCGGCGAGCTGGTCGTCGGCGCGAGCGATCTGCCCGAGAACCCGGACGCGGATCCATATCCGGAGCGACTGCTCGACATCCCGTCCCCAAGGGCGAAGCCGCTGCTGCTCCGTCCGGGAGAAGCCTTCGCGTGGAGAAAAGACCGAGCGCGCGTGCTTCGCTACGACGGGTTCAAGTGGCCGTATGTAGAACGCGCGCGCGAACTGTTCCGCTGACCGAAAAAAGCGAAAGGGCTGGCCGATCGAAAAGATCGCCAGCCCCCTCGACACTCACACGCGCCGCTCAGAACTCCGCGTTGCTGCGCGGATCGATGATCCCCGCCTCTTTGATCTTGTACAGCAGCGCCTTGTAGCTGATGCGCAGCTTGGACGCGGCCTTGCGCTTGTTCCATCCGGTGCGCTGGAGCATCGCGAGGATCGCCTCACGCTCGGCGAGCATCGCCGCCCGTCGTCCAATGTCCTTCAGCGAGATCTCCGAGTCCGGGATGTTCATCGGCGGCGGAGGCGGCTGCGGCACGGCGAACGGGTTGTAGATCGGCTGCAGCGGCTGTCCGGATCCAACCTGCGGCTGGATCACGTTCGCAACCGGCGCAACCTCAGGCGCGGCAACCTTCGCGTGGACCGGCGTCATGCCGATCTCCCCTGCGTAAGCCGTCGGAAGTGAAGGAGCCGACCCCGCGGTCCGGGTCTGCGCGCGAAGCTCATCCAGCACGAGCAGCGGATCCTTCAGCACGACGACGCGGCGAACCATGTTCTCCAGCTCGCGCACGTTGCCCGGCCATTCGTAATCGACGAACGCCTGCAGCACCTCGGGCGGCAGCTCCGAGATCCCGTTCGTGTAGCGCCGCCCGTACTTCTTCAGGAAGTGCGCGACGAGAGGAACGATGTCCTCTTTGCGCTCACGCAGCGGCGCGATCCGGATCGCGACGACGTTCAAGCGGTAGTACAGATCCTCGCGGAAGTTCCCGAGCGCGATCTCCTTCTCCAGATCGCGGTTCGTCGCCACGACCACCCGGCTGTCCACGCGCACCGACTTCTTGCCGCCGACGCGGAAGAACTCCTCGTCCTGCAACACCTGAAGCAGCTTCGCCTGCAGCCGCACCGCCATCTCGCCGATCTCATCCAGAAAGATCGTGCCCTGATCGGCCAGCTCGAACTTGCCGGGCTTCTCCGCCGTCGCGCCGGTGAAGGCGCCGCGCTCGTGACCGAACAGCTCGCTCTCGAGCAGCTCCGCAGGCAGCGCCGCGCAGTTCACCTTGATGAACGGCTGGCTCTTGCGGCGGCTCTTGCTGTGGATCTCGCGGGCGATGACCTCCTTGCCCACGCCGGACTCGCCGAGCAACAGCACCGGCACGTCCGTGTCCGCGATCCGGTCCACCATCGCCCGAGCGCGCCTCATCGCCGACGACAGCGAAATCAGCGCGCGATCGTCCAGCACCGTGGGCGCGTTCACCGGCGCCTGCGAGGGCGGCGTCACGACCACAGGCTCGGAGCGCTTGAGGATAGCGGGCGCGTCGATGGGCTGCGGCACCTCCACGGGCTTCGGCGCCGGCGTGACCGGCCTCCCCAGCGCGCGTCCCAGCGCCTGTTCGAGCTCCGCGTTGTCGAAGGGCTTGGCCAGATAATCGGTCGCGCCCTGCTTCATCGCTCGCATCGCGTCGTCCGCTGTCGCGAGCGCCGAGAGCACGATCACCGGCGCCGTCCCGCCCGAGTCGCGGTAGCGCTTGAGCACCTCCAGGCCG
>JBJMQN010000649.1:0-4137 GCA_045802665.1 Myxococcaceae bacterium
CAGAGCGTCTGCACCGACAAGCGCCCGGTGGGTCAGCCCTGCTCGAGCGACGATGTCTGCGCGTTCGGCTCGCACTGCGTGAACAGCTTCTGCGTGGCGTACGCGACGAACGGTCAGAGCTGCGCGGGAAATCCGGCGCCGGTCTGCGACAGCCTGCTCTCGTGCCAGGGAACGACGTGCCAGCCCGAGTACGCGACGACGGGCGAGGCGTGCAACACGAACGTGCCTTGCGTGAACGTGGACAGCTTCTGCCAGAACGGAACGTGCGTCGCTCGCGGCGCGAATGGCGCGGCGTGCACCTCCGGCGCGCAGTGCCAGTCGTCCTCGTGCGGCGGCACCAGCAACACGTGCGTGGCCGCCTGCTGGCAGTAGCGCGGCGCACTGACCGCTGAAAACGACTCGGCCGTCGGGCGAGAAGCTCTCTCCCGGCGGCCGTGGTGTTTTTGGACGAAGTTGCTACTGCCTGCGCGTCGCGGTGAGCGCGAGCGGGACCTTGAACAGGTCCAGCACGGCCTCCACCTGCAGCGGCTTGGGCAGGCACGCCGCGGCGCCGGCCTTCAGCGATTCGGCGACGGTCTCCTGCGAATGCCTCGCGGTCATCGTGATCAACCGCACGCCTTCGAACTGCTTGCGCGCGGAGATCCGCCGGACGACCTCGTAGCCGTCGAGGTCCGGCATGTTGAGATCGATGAGCACGCCGTGCGGCTTGGTCTCCGCGACGAGGAGCACCGCTTCGATGCCGGAGGTGGTGACGGTCAGCTCAATCTGTCCTGCGTACGGCTTGAACTGGCGCTTGATGGTGTCGAGCACCTGCTTCTCGTCGTCCACGACCAGAAGGCGGATGACGTCCGAGCCGAGCTCCTCGGGGACGGGCATCTGGTGCGCGAGCAGGAACGACCTGAGATCGCCCGAACGAACCCGGCGGTGACCGCCCGGCGTGCGGAACGCGATCAGCATCCCGCGGTCGATCCACTTGCTCACGGTCGACGGATCAACCTGAAGCATCCGGCTGATGTCGTGCGTGGTGAAGAGATTGTCCATGGTCTTTTTGAAGTCCCCCTTGGGCTGAATAACGATGGGCTGGCGCATGGGTCAACTGGGGTTGCGTCGACTCATGGGTCCGGTCATCAAGCCGAGCGCCTCGTCCCACCGCCCCGAAGCCTTCAGCAACAACTCGACGAGCTCACGAACCGCGCCGTGGCCTCCAGCATTCTGCGAGATGAAGAACGCGCGCGCTCTCACTTCCGGCACTGCGTCCGCTGGGCAGGCCGGTAACCCGACGAGCGACATGGGCCAGAGGTCATTCGTGTCGTCGCCCATGTACGCGCATTCGGCGGGCGCGACCTCCAGCTCCTTGCAGAGCTCTTCGAGGGCGGGACCTTTTTCACGCCTGCCCTGAAAAATTGCCCGGAACCCGAGCTCCTTGCCGCGCACTTCGACAATCTCGCTCTTGCGAGCGGTGATGATCGCCGCCGGCAGACCGACCAACCTCGCCATCACGAGGCCGTGGCCATCCTTCACGTTGAAGCGCTTCTGAAGCTCGCCGGAGGCGCCGTAGTAGAGGCCGCCGTCGGTGAGCACGCCGTCCACGTCACACACCAGCAGCTTGATCGTGGCGGCGATGCGCCGCAGCTCGTCCTGATCTGGCTTGCCCGGGCGCGCGAGAGACATCAGCTCTGGTGTCCGAGCACCCTGCGGATGGCGAGGACGTCTTTGAGCGTCTGCTCGAACATCTCGAACGTGAGCGAGCACGGCCCGTCGCAGAGCGCCTTGTCCGGATCCTCGTGGACCTCGGTGAAGAGCGCGTCGATGCCGGCGGCCGCAGCGGCGCGGGCGAGCAATGGAACGAACTTGCGCTCACCGGCGGTCTCGCCGCCGCCCGCCGAAGGCAGCTGCACCGAATGCGTCGCGTCGAAGCAGGTGACGAGCCCCGATTCGCGCATCAGCTGGAAGCCGCGCATGTCCACGACGAGGTTGTTGTAGCCGAAGCTGTTGCCGCGCTCGGTGACGAGGACGTTGGGGTTGCCGGCTTCGAAGGCCTTCTTCGCGGAGTGGACGATGTCCCTCGGTGACACGAACTGGCCCTTCTTCAAGTTCACGCCGCGGCCGGTCTTCGCCACAGCTTCGACGAGATCCGTCTGACGGCAGAGGAACGCTGGGATCTGGATGATGTCCGCGACGTCCGCCCACGGCTGCACGTGAGAGAGATCGTGCACATCAGTCAGGATGTTCACGCCGACCTCGCGCTTCACCCGCGCGAGGATGCGCAGGCCCTCTTTCATCCCGGGACCGCGGAAGCTCTTTCCCGACGTCCGGTTCGCCTTGTCCCAGCTGCACTTGAACGCGAAGGGGAGCCCCAACTTCTCGCAGATGTCCTTCACGCGCTTCGCGTGGCGGAGGACCATCTCTTCGGACTCGATGATGTCCGGGCCGGCCAGCACGAAGAGCGGTTGGTTCGGGCCGACCTGCTTTCCGCACAACGTGATCGCGCCCATCTACTTCGCCTTGCTGTCGCGAGCGGTGAGCGCCGCGCCGATGAAGCCGGAGAACAGCGGGTGCGGGGCGAAGGGCTTGCTCTTGAACTCGGGGTGGAACTGGCAGCCCACGAAGTGCGGGTGATCCGACAGCTCGATCATCTCCACCAGATTGAGCTCCGGGTTCACGCCCGAGATGACGAGCCCGGACTCGAGCAGCTTGTTCCGGTAGCTGTTGTTCACCTCGTAGCGATGACGGTGCCGCTCCTGAACCTCGTCGGACGAGTAGAGCTTCTGCGCGAGCGAGCCGGCTTTCATCTGGCACTTGTAGGTGCCGAGCCGCATCGTCCCGCCCATGTCCTTCACGTTGACCTGGCTCTCCATCAACGTGACCACCGGGTGCGGCGTCTTCGCATCGAACTCCAGCGAGTTCGCGCCCTGCAGCCCGAGCACGTGCCGGCTGTACTCGATCACCGCCATCTGCAGCCCGAGGCAGATGCCGAAGAACGGCACCTTCTTCTCTCGCGCGTACTTCACCGCCTGAATTTTCCCCTCGGTGCCGCGCACGCCGAAGCCGCCGGGCACCAGCACCGCGTCCACGTCCGAGAGGTGCTTCTGCGCGCCGTCGGTCTCCACTTCCTGCGAGTCGACGAACTTGAGCGTGACGCGCACGTCGTTCGCGATGCCGCCGTGGAGCAGCGCCTCGTTGAGCGACTTGTAGGACTCTTTGAGATCGACGTACTTGCCGACGATGCCGATGCGGACTTCGCCGCGGGCGGGGGCGTAGACCTTCTCGACGATCTTCTCCCAGCGCTCGAGCCGGGGCGCGCGGGACCAGATGTTGGTGAGCTCCGCGATGCGTTCGTCGAGCCCCTGCTTGGAGAGCTCCAGCGGCAGCTCGTAGATGCTACGGACGTCCGGCGAGGTGAACACCGAGCCCGGGTCCACGTTGCAGAACATCGCGATCTTGTCCTTCATCTCGCGGCTGATCTCGCGATCGGTCCGGCAGATGAGGACGTCCGGCTGAATGCCGATCTCGCGCAGCTTCCCCACCGAGTGCTGCGTGGGCTTCGTCTTCACCTCGCCCGCCGCCGCGATGTACGGCAGCAGCGTGAGGTGGATGTAGACCGCGTTCTGCGCGCCGACGTCGTAGCGCATCTGGCGGATCGCCTCGAGGAACGGGAGCGATTCGATGTCGCCCACGGTGCCGCCGACCTCGACGAGGATCGCGTCGTGGCCATCCGCGGCCGCGCGGATCATCATCTTGATCTCGTCGGTGACGTGCGGAATCACCTGCACGGTCTTGCCGAGATACTCGCCGCGGCGCTCTTTCTGGATGACGGAGTTGTAGATGCGCCCGGAGGTGAAGTTGTTGAGCTTCGACATGTGCGCTTGCGTGAAGCGCTCGTAGTGGCCGAGGTCCATGTCGGTCTCGGCCCCGTCGTCGGTGACGAAGACCTCGCCGTGCTGGAACGGGCTCATCGTGCCCGGATCCACGTTGATGTACGGGTCCAGCTTGCAGAGCGTGATGTCGAGCCCGCGATTCTCCAGCAGGGCCCCCATGGACGCGGACGCAAGCCCTTTACCCAGGCTGCTCACCACGCCTCCAGTCACGAAGATGAACTTGGTCTTCTTGGAGCGCATGGGGGGCCCTCCTTACAAG
>JBJMQN010000650.1:0-3847 GCA_045802665.1 Myxococcaceae bacterium
AGATCTTCGCCACCTCGCCTGGGGACCTGGAGTTCTTCATCGCGCTCGAGAAAGTGGACGCGGCGCATGCGCAGTTCGCGCAGGAATTCCGCGACGCGGCAGCGGCTCAGCGCCAAACGAGCTCGGAGCCGCCGAACGGCAGCACGCCGGAGCGCCCGCTCGTGCCCGAAGCGGTGGTCCGCCTCGGCCGGCCTCTCCAGCGCGCGCTGCGGCGGGTCGCGCCGGGGCTCGCCACGTCCATCCGGAACGCGTTCAGGTGACCGTCCTTGCGTAAAGCCGACCAGCTGCGCAGGAGCGCGCCAGTTGATGCCGCTCAGGATGCGAAACGATCGCTCGCGGACGTATTGGTCGAGCTCGCTCGCATCAAGCTGCAGCTGCGCGATGCCGACAGCGTGGAGCTGCGTGCGCAGGCGGAAACGCTGTGGGAAGAGCTGTCGCGAAGAGCTCCGCCGAAACCGCGAGGATTCGTTCGGACGCCGCTCGATGCCGCGCGCGAAAACGCAGACGTGTTGCAGTTCTCGGTCCCGCCCTCGCACCGCGCGGGTCCGGTGGGCAGGCTCGTCACGACGGGAAAGAAGCTCGCTCTCGCCGCGCTCGGACCGCTCGCATCGCAGGCGCTTGGTCCGCAGAACGCGTTCAATAAGGCCGCGCTGGAGCTCGCCGAGGCGCTGATCGCCCGAAAGCCGCTGACGCCCGCAGAGGTCCGCTCACGACTCGTCCCGCTCTCACCTTCGACGTCTGCCGCCTGGGCCGCCTCCGAGCCCGTCATCGCCTTGGCGCTGGAGCGGCAGCGGAAGTGGAACGACGGATTCATGTCGCTGATGGAACGGGCCGCGGCAGGCTCCGCGCCGCGGGTGGAGGAGGCGAACGCGGTCGTCGCGCGGCTCGCCGACCTGTGCGATCCAGTCGCGAAGCTACCGCCGGGGCGAATCGTTCGGCTGACCGCGCCGTTCTGGCGGGAGGTTTTCCGGCGCCAGACTGCCTTCAACACGGAGCTGATGCTCCTCTGCGCCGATCTGCTCAACGGGCGGCCGCCGGTGGTGGCCCCGCGCGAGGCGGATTACGCGGCGTGGCGCGAACGGCACGACACGGCGGATGTCGAAGACGCTCGCTCGCGGCTCGCGACGCTTCGCCGCCGGCCGAAGATCAGCATCGTCGTTCCGGCGTGGGAGACTCCGGCGGCCATCCTCGAGGCGTGCATCGAATCCGTGCGCGCGCAGCTCTACGAGAACTGGGAGCTCTGCATCGCCGACGATGGCTCGAAGAGCCGCCGCGTCGAACGAATCGCGCGCCGTTACGCGAAGCGGGATCCGCGGATCCGCTTCACGCGTCTGGAGAAGAACCAGGGGATCGCGGGCGCCACGAACGAGGCGATCCGGATGTCCACCGGCGAGTGGGTGGCGTTCCTCGACCACGACGATCAGCTCGCGCCGCACGCGCTCGCGGAGATGGCGGTGCGAATCGATCGCGAGCCGGAGCTCGACTGGCTCTACTCCGACGAAGATCGCCTCACGCCTGAGGGCGAGCGCTTCGGCCCGTTCTTCAAGCCGGACTTCTCACCGGAGCTTTTGCGATCGGTGAACTACATCTGCCACTTCGTGGTGGTCCGAGGCGAGCTCGCGCGCGAGCTGCTCATCCGGAAGGGCTTCGAAGGATCTCAGGATCACGACTTCCTGCTTCGGCTGTGGGACCGCAGCGAGAAGGTGGCCCACGTTCCGAAGATCCTCTACCACTGGCGCTCTTCCGACCTTTCGCTCTCGCACGACGATCGGAAGCTTCGAGCAGCCTCCCGAGCGGGCGTCCGCGCCATCGAAGATCACCTGCTCCGCAGGGGCGAGCGCGCACAGGTCACCGAGCTTGCGCCCACGCACTACCGCGTGCGCCATCCAGTGCGCGGCGAGCCGCTCGTCTCGATCATCGTGCCGTTCAAGGATCGCGTGGAGCTGCTCGAACGGCTGGTCCCGAGCCTGCTGCAGCGCACGCGCTATCAGAACTTCGAGCTGCTCCTCGTCTCGAACAACAGCAAGGATCCGGCGACGTTCGCTTTCCTGGATGCGCTCACCGATCCGCGCGTACGCCGGCTGACCTGGGATCAACCGTTCAACTACCCGGCGATCAACAACTACGCGGTGGGTCACAGCTCCGGCGAGCTGTTGCTGTTCCTCAACAACGACATCGAGGCCGCCGATCCTCTCTGGTTGGACGAGCTGATCGGTCAGGCGCAACGGCCGGAAGTGGGCGCCGTGGGCCCCAAGCTCTGCTTCCCGGATGGCAGCGTGCAGCACGCGGGTGTCGTCGTCGGGCTGAGCGGTTACGCGGGTCATCCGTTCTGGCGCTTCCCCGACACGCAGGTCGGAACGCCGTTTGGTCACGCGGACTGGAACCGGAACTACCTCGCGGTCACCTCCGCGTGCGTGATGCTGCGAAGGGAAGTCTTCGCGGAGCTCGGCGGCTACGACGAACGGTTCGCGCTCTGCGGCAGCGACGTGGACCTCGGCATCCGATTGGTCGTGAGCGGCAAGCGGGTGGTCTACACCGCGGGCACGTGGCTCTATCACCACGAGTCCGCGAGCCGCCGCAACGACACGATCCCCGAGGTCGACTACTGGCAGTCGATCATCGCGTACCGCCGTTGGTTGGAGCAGGGCGACCCGTTCTACAACCCGAACCTCACCCTCGCTTCGACGGACTGCGCCTTGCGCATTGATGAGCCCTCCGCGATCGAGCTGGCGGCGCAGGCGGTTCAGCACTTCCGCGAGCCAAAGGCGCGATGAGCCGGCAGCGGGGCTTCGACGCTCAGCTGCGAAGAGCCCGGCGCGTCGTTCGTTCGCTTCTCGCGAAGCCGAAAACTGTGGAGCTTCGCGCCGCACGCGCACTCGAAGCTGTGGGCGAGGGGCGATGGCGGGTCACGGGAACGGAGCCGATGCTGCGCGCAGCGGCGCTCCCCGCGTTCGGCCTTTCGCGGGTGAGCCTACGGGCCGCGGCGGATGCGGAGGCGTTTCTCATCGTCCGGACGGGCGACACGCAGCAGCTCGTGGGGCGGATAGATGAAACGGAGAGGGAGCTGGTGTTCTTCGCGCTGCTCGACGAGGGCGCCGTGCCCGAGCTCCTGTTGTCGACCACCGCGAAATCGGTGTCGGTCAGCAGTCTCACCGTCGCTCCGGTATCGCCCACGACGGTTGCCCGGCTCGCGCTGCTCCGGGGTATCGAAGGGACACCGAACCTCTCCGCGCTCCGAGCAAACTGGGACGGAGCCCGGCACGCGCTGCTCCATCCCGCGGGGCGTTCCGATCCGTACGACATCTGGCGGACGCTGAATGCCGCGGACCCCGTGGCGCAACGGAACGAGCTCGCGCGGATGGGACGGTTGCCCACGATCTCGGTGATCGTCCCCGTCTACGACGCACCGAAGGAGCTGCTTGCCGCGTGCATCGAATCGGTGCTCGGGCAGCTCTACCCGCACTGGGAGCTTTGCCTCGCCGACGACGCCTCCACTGATCCATCGGTGCGTCAGCTGCTTGAAGAGTACGCACGCCGCGACGCCCGCGTGCGCGTCGCGTTCCGCGAGAAGAACGGCCACATCTCGGCGGCGAGCAACACGGCCTTGGAGCTGGCGACCGGCGAATTCGTCGCCCTGCTCGATCAGGACGACGAGCTCACGGCCGACGCGCTCTTCGAGATCGCCAGCGCGCTGAACCGGCATCCCGACGCGGACGTTCTCTACAGCGACGAAGACAAGCGAGCTCCGGAGGGGCGGCTCATCAGCCCCCGGTTCAAGCCCGGGTGGTCGCCCGACCTTCTGCTGTCACAGATGTATCTGGGACATCTTTGCGTCTATCGACGCGCG
>JBJMQN010000651.1:0-5723 GCA_045802665.1 Myxococcaceae bacterium
CCCGAATGTATCGACGCGATCGGCGCTGACGGTGGGCGCGGTGGTGCGGGGTTGAGCATCACGTCGCAGGATCCGGGTGCGCCCGGAGATCAAAGCGCGGGCGCGGCGGATGGCGGAAACGGCGGTCCTGCGACGTGCACCACCTGTGCGTGCGCGAACGGCGATGGCGGCATGGGCGCGCGGGGATCTGACGGCGCGCCGGGCAGCTCCGGCAGCGGTGGCACCGGGTTCGGCACGTTCTCGTTCGCGGATGGCGGCATCTACTCGGCGCCACGAGCGGGCACCGGCGGAAAAGGCGGAAACGGAATCGGAGGCGGCGGAGGAGGCGGCGGCGCGAGCGCATACGTCACCGTCGTCGGAACCTGCTCAGTCGGTACCACTCCCACGGGCGGTGGAGGCGGCGGAGCAGGTGCGGGCGGATGCGGCGGACTGGGTGGAGTGGGCGGGGTCGGCGGCGGACCGTCGATCGCGCTCGTCGTCCTTCAGAGCCACGTCTTCGTCGGCGCATCCGTCTTGAAAACGCGCGGCGGCGGCAATGGCGGTGAGGGCGGACGCGGCGGAAATGGCGGCGCGGGTGGCGCCGGAGGAAACGGCGGCAGGGGCGGGAGCAACGCGGGCGCGATCGCCGGGAGCGGAGGCGCGGGTGGAAGAGGCGGCGATGGCGCTCACGGAGGGCCGGGCGGTGGCGGCGTTGGCGGATTTTCGCTCGGCGTTTATTGCGAAGGCGCGACCGTGCAGCTCGTGGACGCGGGGACATCGCTCGGCGCGGCGGGGCAGGGCGGCGTGAGCACCGGCATCGCGGGCAGCACGGGACAGGCGTCGGCGACGCTGGGTTGTCCGTAACGGTCGTTCAGTCGAACTGCACGGAGCGTTTCGTGAACGCGCCCATCATGTAGCCCGTGATCGGAAAGCTGACCTTTCCCCCGTCGAGCGCAGCGCCCATCGCAGCGAGCACCGGCACGTAATGCTCATGCGTGGGCAACGACATCTGCACGCCGGGTGCCTTCGTCCGGTATTGCAGCAGCGCATCCACGTCCTTCTTCGCGAGCTTCTCCGCGTTCCACGCATCGAACTCCGAAGCCCACTGCGGCGTGGTCGTTCCATCCAGCGTGCGCATGACGCGCAGGTTGTGGACGAGAAACCCGCTGCCGATGATGAGCACGCCCTCATCTCGCAGCGGAGCGAGCCGCTTGCCGAGATCGAGCAACTCCTTCGGCTCCAGCGACGGCAGCGACGCCTGCAACACCGGCACATCCGCCTCCGGGTACATCGCCACGAGCGGAACGTACGCGCCGTGATCGAGCCCACGCTTCGGATCCTGCGCCACCGAGTGCTGCTCGCCCACCAGCAGGCTCACCTTCTCCGCGAGCTCGGGCGCTCCGGGCGCGGCGTACTTCTGCTGGTAGTACTGATCCGGGAAGCCGTAGAAGTCGTAGACGAGAGGGACCGGCGCCGTCGCGCCAATCGTGAACGGCCGCTCCTCCCAGTGCGCGGAGAGCATCAGGATCGATTTCGGTTTCGGGAGCTTCTTCGCCCAGCCGCGGAGCTGCGCGACCCATTCGGCGTCGTCGAGCAACAGCGGCGAGCCATGCGCGAGGAAGAGGGTTGGCATCCGCTGCTTTGCCGTCGCGCCCAACGCCGTCGATGCCGCCACTGCCGCGCCTCCGATGACAACCGTCCTTCGTTTCATGACCGCGCATCTGTAACGCATCGGGCAGCCGCGCGCCGCAGTCCGACATCTGCGCACCTGATGCGGAGGCGCTGGCGCGGCGCTCCCGTTATAAGCGCCGTCACTCTCAAGGAGCGCACCATGGACGCCTTCATCGTCGACGCAGTTCGGACCCCTCGCGGCAGAGGGAAGCTGGGCAAGGGCGGGCTCAGCTCGCTGCATCCGCAGGAGCTGCTCGCGCAGATGCTGCAGGCGCTCGTTGGGCGTGGCCTGAACGCTGAGCAGGTAGACGACTTCGTGGCGGGCTGCGTCTCGCAGGCGAACGAGCAGGGCGGCAACATCTCGCGGAGCGCGGTGCTGCTCGCGAACTGGCCCGAGCAGGTCAGCGCGGTCACCCTGAACCGCTTCTGTGGCTCGGGCGTGCAGGCGGTGAACTTCGCGGCGATGGGCGTGATGAGCGGCCAGCAGCAGCTCGTCGTGGCGGGCGGCGTGGAGAGCATGTCGCGCGTGCCGATGGGATCCGACGGCGCGGGCATCGACGGCAACAACGAACGTCTGCGCGAGAAGGTGTTTCAGGTGCCGCAGGGCATCAGCGGCGATCTGATCGCCACGAAGTGGGGCTACACCCGCCAGCAGCTCGATGAGGTCGCGCTCAAGTCACAGAAGAACGCGAGCCGTGCCTGGGAAGAGAAGCGCTTCGCGCGATCGATCGTTCCGGTGAAGGATCCGAAGAGCGGTCAGGTGCTGCTGGCGCACGACGAGTTCGTGCGGCCGTCCACGACGCTGGAAGGGCTGCTGCAGCTTCCGCCGAGCTTCGTGGAGCTTGGGAAGATGGAAGTGCCGGATGGCCGGACGCTGGATGCGATCGCGGTCGCGAGGTATCCGGAGGTGAAGGCGATTCAGCACCTGCACACCGCAGGAAATTCGAGCGGCATCGCGGATGGCGCTGCTGCGGTGGCGATCGCGTCCGGTGATGCGGTGAAGAAGCTCGGCCTCAAGCCGCGCGCGAAGATCCGGGCGATTGCGACGGTGGGAACTGAGCCGGTGATCATGCTGACCGGTCCCGCGCCGGCGTCGAGGAAGGCGTTGGCAATCGCCGGGCTCAAGCCGTCCGACATCGATCTCTGGGAGATCAATGAGGCGTTCGCCGCCGTGGTGCTGCAGACGATTCAGGAGCTCGGGATCGATCCGGAGCGCGTGAACGTGAACGGCGGAGCGATCGCGCTGGGACATCCGCTCGGTGCGACGGGCGCGGTGCTCGTCGGGACCGCGGTGGATGAGCTGGAGCGCCGAGGCGGGAAGTACGCCGTCGTCACCATGTGCATCGGCGGCGGTCAGGGCATCGCGACCGTCATCGAGCGGGTCTGACGGTCACTCCCCCGTCTTCATCACGACGACGCGCGTGAGCCCTTCCTCTCCGGGGTACGTCCACACCTGCACGCCGGAGCCCTCCTTCTCGAACCGCGCGGGATCCGGCTCCCGGTAGCCGGTCTTGCCCAGCGCGTCCCGGTAGAACGCCATCACCCGATCGCTGCTCGCCTTCACTGAATACGTGATCGTGCGAGACCCCTCCGCGCTCGACGTGAGCACGTTGCTGCTGCCCGGATAGAGCGGAACCGTCGCCTCGGCGGTCTCCGGCTGCCTCGCGTGCAGGATCGCCGCGCCCATGATCGCGGTGGTGGTGCCGTCCTGATTGGGCTGGAAGATCACCGAGTACGAGATGCCGCGATCCGGATCGAGCCCGGTCACCTGCGGCAGCGGCCCCGGGTTGTCCATCTGGTCATCCGACGGCACGTACAAACCTGAGAGCACGAACTTCCGCCGGAAGTATTCGATGAGCTCGGGCATCTTCTGCTTCGACCGCACCGCCTTGAGCTTCACCGGCATGCCCAGCGCATCCATCGCCTCGGGCACCTCGATCGTCTCGATCGCACCGGGCACGTCCATCGACAGGGAGGTCAGGCTGGGAGGCGGGCGCTTCGGCGTCCCGGCGTCCACATGTACTCCCGCATCCGGCGCTTTCGCTGGGGACTTTCCCGCTCCCTGGAGCAGCGCGGTTGCAGCGAAGAGGACGACGGTGACGACCATGCCGCGGATGACGCTAACATGCACCTCCGCCCCATGAGCTCAGAGCTGATCGCGCCCGGCGACGTCATCCGGGATACGTGGAAAGTCGGGTTCGTGATCGGCCAGGGCGGCATGGGCACCGCGTTCCTCGCCACCGACGTTCGCGACAACACGAAGGTCGCGATCAAGGCGCTGTCACCTCAGGTCGCCACGCCGGATTCGCTGGAGCGCTTCGAACGCGAGGCAGCGATGCTCGCGAAGTTCCAGCACCCGAACATCGTGAAGATCCTCTGGGTCGGCCGCCACCGCGATCTGCCCGTCATCGCGATGACGTACGTGGAGGGCAGCTCGCTGCGCGCGTTCGCGGAGTCGCGCGGAGGGACGCTGGCGCTGCATCAGGTGTTGCCGCTCGCTCGTCAGATGTGCGCGGCGCTGACGCAGATCCATGCGCACGGCGTCGTTCACCGGGATCTCAAGCCGCAGAACATCCTCGTCGACAACGCGGGGCGGCTCACGCTGCTGGACTTCGGTATCGCTCGGCCCAGCGACAGCCAGCTGACCCGCACAGGCGTGGTGTGGGGAACCCCCGGCTACATCGCGCCCGAGGTCATCGTCGGCGAGAAGGTGATCACGGGCGCCGCGGATCAGTACGCGATCGGCGCCATCCTCTACGAGCTGCTCACCGGACAGAGGCCTTTCCACGAGCTCGAAGACGAGGAGGCGTTGCTGAGGGCGCATCTTTTGAACCCGCGTCCCAACCCCTGCGACGTGCTTCCCAGCCTCGGCAAGCAGGTCGGCATCGTCGTTCAGCGCGCGATGGGCGTTCGGCCGGACGAACGTTTCCCCTCCGCGGACGACCTGTACCTGTCGCTGGAGATGGCGGCGATGGCGCAGCCGGCGGACCAGCCGCGGATCACCAAGCCGCGACCTGTGGAAGATCCGATGACCGAGCCCTCGGTGGCGACGGTGCCGCAGCCCGCGGCCTCCGCGCCGGCTCGGAAAGGGACGGGTGGAGGACGCGTCGGGACGAAAACCACCGGCGAGCAGTCGATCACCGATCCGGACCCGACGATCGAACGCCAGAGCGTCGTCGTCGATCCTCAGGCCACGCGCCGTCGCACCGGCGAGAACGTGGCTGCCGAGGCCACGCGCCGTCGCACCGGTGAGAACCTCGCGGCGCAGGCGACGAAGCGGCGCACCGGCGAAAACCCGGTTCACGAGGACGAGACGAACCCCGCGCAGCCGACGCATCAGGTCGCGAATCCTCTTCCGAGGCCCGCGGCGAAAGCAGAACCCGCGCGGCCGGATCCCTTCGCGCGCTACCGCTGGCCCGTCGTTGGCGGGCTCGCCGGGGTGCTGTTGATCGCCGTCCTCGTCGCGCTGCTACGCCCGCCGCCGGAGCCTCCGCCGCCGCAGCCGATCAAGAAGATCATGCCGATCGCGCCACCGCCGACCGAGCCCGAGCTCCACTCGTCCGTTCAGATGCAGGAGCGCGAGGCGGCCCTCGAGGTGAAAGAGCAGAAGGCGGACGCTATTGCGAAGAACCCGCCGCGCGCGCGGCCTCGCGTGGTCCGTCAGAAGTCGATCACCTACGCAGGCCCCGCGGGCTTCGGCGAGCTCAACCTCACCGTGCTGGTGAAGGGAAACTCGGTGCCTGCGGCTGTCCTCGTAGACGGCCATCCCGAGGGACAGGCGCCGATGTTCATGCCGCTCAGCCCCGGCAAACACCTGATCGTGATCCAGCGGCGGCCCTTCCCGGAGAACGTGCTCCCGATAGAGATCAAAGCGCGAGCGACCACGCGCCTGGACGTCGAGCTGCAGGAGCTCGCGACCGGCGACGCGTTGTGAGCGGCAGCGGTCGATGCGACGTCACGGAACCTTGCAGCCGCCGAGTCCCAGGAAGCATGGCCGTCGCAGGTTCTCCCAGTCGTCCTGCGGCTTAGGCTTCGGGTTGCCGTTCACCGGCTGCGTACCGGCGGTGTTGAAG
>JBJMQN010000040.1:0-4017 GCA_045802665.1 Myxococcaceae bacterium
CTCGCGACGTTGCTGTTCGACCTGCTTACCGTGGACGAGGAGCGCGAAGACGAGCTCACGGCGCAGTGGCGGTTCGACATGGATCTGCTGGCGGAGCGACTCATCCACGTGACGGACTGGTCGCAGGTCTTCCCCGAAGCGCTGGGACTGCCGGTGGGGCTGTTCGGCTCGAGCACGGGCGCCGCGGCGGCGATGATGGTCGCGGCGGAGAGACCCGAGCTCATCCGAGCGGTGGTCAGCCGCGGCGGACGGCTGGATCTCGGCGAACGGCAGCTCGGCCGCGTTCAGGCGCCGTCACTGCTCATCGTGGGCGAATGCGATGAAGAGGCGGTCGCGATCAACGAGCGCGCGCTGCGGAGGCTGTCCGGAGAACGGCGGCTCGTCGTCATTCCGGGCGCCACGCATCTGTTCGAAGAGATCGGCGCGCTGGAGCAGGTCTCGCGGCACGCGGCGGAGTGGCTGGTTCGATACCTCGCCCAACCGGAAGCCGCGGCGCCTGCGCAGGAGTGAGGTACCGCCGAGACCAGAGCTGGAACATGCACAGCGTTGCCAGCTGAATCACGCTCCACAGCGTCGCGTCAGTACCGCCTCGCGCGTTGAAGCGTGCGAACGAAACTTCCGAACAGACGATCCCACCACTCGAGCGTCTCGGGATCCTCCTCGCCCCCTCCGCCGCTCAGCTCCGAGGCCGCGCTGCGTCCCGCCGCGTCCTCCAGCTCGCCGCCGTCGAAGAAGACCGAACCGCACGTCGGGCACTCATCCAGCTCCACATCCAGCACCGGCTCACCCTCGCGCGCGTCCTTCTGCCGCTGATCAAGCGTGGGGTGGACGAAGCCGATGTTCATCACCCGTTCGCAGCGTGGGCAGACGCGCTGGGCGTCGTCCTCGGTGGGCGGATGGACCCTCGACAGCCGCCAGTCTTTCTCCGGCGCGACCGACAGCAGGCCGAACGCCGGGATGAGGAGCCCGTGGCAGTGGTCGCAGCAATGGAGCTGCACGGCTGCGCCATGACCGGCGGTCCGGACTTCCTTCATCGGTGACTTGCAGCTCGGGCAGTTGAAGTCGCTCACCGGCGAGAACCTACACCGGTTCCGGGTGAGTTCTACCCGCCGCGAGCGGTCCTCTGGTTGCGCTAGGTTCGCGCCACTCCCCGGGGGGAAAATCCCATGAAATTCCGAATTGCACTCGCGCTGGTGCTCGCCAGCGCTCTGTCCGCGTGTGACCTCGATCTGTCTCTCCCGGATCGGCCCCAGCGCGGCAAGGTCACCGGCAGCATCGACACCGGCGGCCACATCAACAACGTCGGCCTCGACGTCACGCTGGTGAGCGAGGACGGCACGCGCACGAAGCAGCCCACCGACGACAAGGGCGCGTTCGTGATTGGCGATCTCGCACCGGGCGTCTACTTCGTGGATCTCGCGCTGCCGGGATTCGCGCCCTTCATCCGGCCGAACGTCCGCGTGAAGGCCGGGGCAACCGCGGACCTCGGAGCGCTCGCACCCACGTGGCTGCAGAACACACCGCTGGAGGCCACGCTGAGCGGCAAGGTCGTCGTCGCCAACGGCTCGGGGAGTCCGGCCGGAGGTCAGATCGAGTTCGTGCTCGAAGGCGCGGACCAGAAGATCGCGCTCGTCGGAATTTCGGAGAGCGGCGACTTCGTGCAGCGGCTGCCGCCCGGCAGCTACACGCTCCGCGTCACACATCCTCTCTACGTGAGCGCAATCGTGTCCAACATCACGCTCGCGGCGGCGGAGACGAAGGATCTCGGCGGCTCACCCATCGTGCTCGACGTGAACCCGGCAACCCTCTCCGGAAAGATCCTCCGCGAGCGCGACGGCCTCGCCCCCGTCCCCGCGAACGGCGTGACGCTGACCCCGGATCTCGGCGCGCCGACGACGACGGATCAGAACGGCCAGTTCCAGCTCACCGGCCTCGCGGCGGGTCCGCGCTCCGTGCGGATCAACCTGACCGGCTATCACGACGCTGAAGGCTCGCACGCGATCATCCTGCAGCCAGGCCAGAGCTCCACGCTCCCGGACATCACGCTCCAGCTCGACCGTGGCGCGATCTCGGGCCAGGTGAAGATGGCGGACCTGCAGCCGGTGCGCGACACGACGCTCTCCATCGCGGGCACGCCGTACGGCGCGGTCGTCTCGCCTGACGCGGCGGATCCGTCGAAGGGCACGTTCAAGATCTCCGGCGTCCCGGTGGGCACCTACGACGTGATCGCCACCAAGGCGCGCTACTCGAAGGCGGTCGCGGGCAGCGTGACCGTCACCGCCGACGGCACCGTGGACGTGGGCACGCTCACGCTGACGCTGCTCCAGGGCGACTTCGACATCGACGACGGGGACAACACCAACACCGCCGGCTACACGAAGAGCCGCTCGGTCACGCTCAAGCTGAATGGCTTCACGGGCGCCGCGACCTTCCGCGCGAGCGAAGATCCCAACTTCACCAACGTCGCGTTCGTCGCGTTCACCGGCTCGTCGCAGCCCTATACGATCACCGGAGCCGGCGACGGCACCAAGACCGTGTACGCGCAGTACGTGGACGGCAGCGGGACCACGAGCCCCACTTTCACCAGCTCCGTCGTGCTGGACACCGTCGCGCCCGCGCAGCCGAGCATCACGATCAACGGCGGCGCCGCCTTCACTCAGGCGAACCAGGTGCTGAACGTCACGCTCACCGCCACCGATACGCGCGCGCCGGACGTCGACGCGGTCTCCGGTCTCTCCAAAGTGAAGCTCGCCGAGACCGCCGCGGGGCTGACCACCGCGACCGCGCAGACCTACGCGCGCGATACGATCTTTACCCGGCCCACTTCCACCGACGGCCCGCAGACCGTCTTCGCGCAGTTCATCGACAACGCCGGCAACGCGAGCACGCCGGTGTCTTCCACGATCGTCGTCGACACGGCGGCTCCGTCGGGATCGATCAGCATCGCGAAGGGCGCGAAGGCGACGTCGAATGGCTACACCAACTCCGCGCTCGTGACGCTGAGCGAGACCGCGGCCGCGGAGCCGAACGGAGGCTACGTGCTCATCCGGCTCGCGAACTCGCAGGCGGATCTGGCGAGCTCGGTGTTCACCCCGGTGCGCAGCTCGGGCGCGTGGTTCATCGACCCGGTCGGCGAAGGGCAGAAGACCGTCTACGCGGAGCTTCAGGACGCGGCGGGCAACAGCTCCGGCACGATCACCGCTTCGATCATCTACGACACCACGCCGCCCTCGCCTGCCACCGCTTCGCTCATCGGCTCCAGCCCGGTGAAGTCGCTCTCGGTGACGCTGGCCTTGAACGCCGCTGACACCAACGGTCTCTCGACGACGGAGGGCCTCACGCTCTCCGAAGATCCGTTCTTCCAGTCTACCGGCACGACGACGCCCACGGCATATCCGGTGAGCGCGCAGGTGACGTTCAATCCGCTGTCGTCCGGTGATGGGCCGAAGCAGCTCTACGTGCGTTATCGCGATGTGGCGGGCAATGACTCGCTCGCGACGGTGGACTTCACGCTCGACCGGACCCCGCCGTCGGGTTCGATCGTGATCACCGGTTCGCTCGCGGATGGGACGCCTTCCAGCAGCATCACCTCCAGCCTCGCGGTCTCCGTGACGCTCACGCAAAGCGGCGCGTCGCAGTACCAGATCGGCAACGAGGCGCTCACCGATTGCAGCACCGGAACGTATCTGGCCCTGCCGAGCTCCTCCACGCTTCCCACGTTCACGCTCTCCTCCAGCGGTCAGGTGCGCGTGTGCCTCAAGGACACCGCCGGCAACGTGACCGCCACGCCGATCGCAGGTTCGATCACCGTCGACAGCACCGCGCCCACCGGCTGCACGCTCACCGCCAGCGGCACTCGAACGAACGGTCAGGTCGCGCCGGCGAACATCACCGCGGATCCCAATGTCCTCGCCGGTCTTTCGTGCCCCAGCGAGCTGCCCAAAGAGATCGTCGTGGGCGGAGGCGCGACGGCACTCAACTGCGCGTCGTCGTCGCTCGCGTGGCAGCCGTGGACCA
>JBJMQN010000652.1:0-13566 GCA_045802665.1 Myxococcaceae bacterium
GGGGGTGGAAGCCATCCGCCGGTACATGGAGCGCGCGATCGCGGGCGAAAAGACCTGAGAAAGCCGAGGTTTCGGCTTGTCAGGGGACCAGGCAGCCATCGCAGGTAGGCGTTCAGGGTTTGCTTGCCGGGGGAAACTGCACACCCCTAAGATGCTTCTTGCCGTGTCCGACTTTGAGGAGAAAACGTCAGTCCATTCCGTCGCCGACCTTCTGGGCAAGGCGAAGAATCAGACTGCGTACTTGATTCAGATCAGCGCCAAGACCGCGGCCGAGGTGGGCAAGATGTTCAAGCTCGAGAAGCCCGAGGTCGTGATCGGGCGCTCCACCGAAGCGCAGCTGCAGGTCGAGGACGACGGCATCTCGCGCAAGCACGCGAAGGTCAGCCGCTCCCCGAACGGCCAGTTCCAGCTCGTGGATCTCGGCAGCACGAATGGCACGTTCTGCAACGGCGAGCGCGTGTCCATCACCGTGCTCGCGGACGGCGACAAGATTCAGATCGGCTCGAACACGGTGCTGAAGTTCAGCCTCCAGGACGAGCTCGAAGAGCAGTACCAGAAGAGCATCTACGAGTCGGCCACGCGCGACGGCCTCACCAAGATCTTCAACAAGAAGTACTTCCTCGACACGGTCAGAAAAGAGTTCGCGTACTGCCTGCGTCATCGCGTGCCGCTGTCGCTCGTGATGTTCGACGTGGATCACTTCAAGAAGATCAACGACACGTACGGCCACCCCGCCGGTGACTACGTGCTCACGCGGATCGCGCAGCGGATCAACGAGACCGTTCGAGCCGAGGATCTCTTCGCCCGCTACGGCGGCGAGGAGTTCGCCGTCATGCTCCGCGAGTCGGCCGAAGATCGCGCGCTGGTCTGTGCGGAGCGCTGCCGCAAGGCGATCGATTCCACGGACTTCAGCTTCGGTGGCACGCCGATCAAGGTGACCATCTCGTTGGGCGTGGCGACGCTGCTCGACTCAGATTTCGCTCAGCCGGAGGATTTGATCTCCTCGGCGGACAAGTACCTGTACCGGGCCAAGCGCGGCGGTAGAAATCGCGTGGACGGTAAGGGCATCAGCGGCCCGTAACGGTCGCTCTCACTTCCATTGTGGAAGTAGCCGCGCGGTCTCACTTCCACTGTGGAAGTAGCCGCGTGGTCTCACTTCCATTGTGGAAGTCGCTGAGCGAGCAACCGATGCCAAGCACTCGGCCAGGCAGCGCACGCTCCGGCGGAATGCGCGGCGCGAGTCGGGCTGTTCGGACGCACGCCCATGGAAGAGCCCCGACCGTCCGCCCTGAAGCGGCTTCTCGGCCGACGAGCCAAGCCAGCCAAGCCGCAAGCGCGCAGAAAGCGCGTGAAGCCGCCCACGCTGTGCACCCATGACGCGACGTCGATTCGAATCCCGCCTTCGCTGGATGGAATCCGCATCGGCCACCTCTCCGACATTCACGTGCGGACGGGCGTGCGGCATCACCGCCTTCACCTCGCCGTGGAGATGATGAACTCGTTGCGGCCGGACTTCGTGGTGCTGACGGGCGATTACGTGTGTCTGTCGCCCCGCCCGCTCCCGGAGCTCACCGCGGCGCTCAAGAAGCTGAACATGCCGGCGTATGCGACGCTCGGGAATCACGATCACTGGAGCGACGCGGATCAGGTTCGAGCGGCGCTGCGTGCGGCCGGCGTGGACGTCCTCACGAATGAGCACCGGGTCTTGCGCTTCGGACATCAGGATCTGCACCTCGTCGGTGTGGATGATTCGGTGACGAAGCATGACGATCCGCAGGCTGCGTTCGAAGGCGTCCCCGCGAACGCGACGAAGCTCGTGCTGTCACATGACCCCAAGAGCGCGGACAAGCTGCACGCCTACAACCCGGCGCTGATCTTCTCTGGCCACACCCACGGCGGTCAGGTGTTCGTGAAGCGCCTCACGCCGTTCGTGAGCCGGAAGATCGGGATCAAGTACCTCGCCGGGTTCTTCGAGGTGAATGGCGCGCTCGTGTACGTGACGCGCGGCCTCGGCGCAGGCATTCCGGTCCGCTTCCGAGCGCCGCATGAGATCGCCTGTCTGACTCTGCGCAGCGCCCAGACCGATCGGGTTGCCAGAAGCGCGTAGTAGCCGGTGGCTCCCAGATGTGAGCGACCCCTCACTCGCGGCTGTCCGAAGTCGATCCATCGCCACGTTTGAAGTTCAATGAAGCCTCGGGCCGCTTCACGGTTTGAGCTTCGGAACTTGCGCACTCTTCTCCTCGCCTTCGTTCTCGCCGGAATCGCCTGCGGGGGTTCGACCCCCGCTACGAACACACCGCCGCGGCCGCTCCCTGATGGTGGTGTCGCGGACTCCGGGGTCGTGCTGCCCGATGGCGGCGTCTCCTTCGATGCCGGCGTGACGACGGACGGCGGCGTATCGCAGACGCTGGTGCGGCCGATCTACTTCTCCACGTCGGACCACCCGCTTCCGGCCTCCGCGCTGACGCAGGTGGACTCGCTCTGGTCGGGGATCAACGCGCGGCTCGCGGAGGAGGTGTCGCTGTCGCTCGTGCTCGGGCCTGCGCAGAGTCACGTGAGCAGCCGAAGCTGCGCTCAGCTCGGCGCGGACGCTCAGGCGATGCTCGTTTCGATCGCGAACGAGATGGCTCCGGATGGGAACACGAAGTTTCAGGTGATCGTGCCCTGTGACGATCCGACGGGTGTGGCGGCGGGCATCGCGTACATCGGCGGCGCGGTCGCGGTGACGTTCGACGGTCCCGGGCGCCTCGGCAATCCGAGCGATCAGGCCGTGCTGTCCTCCGTCGCGATTCACGAGCTCGGACACAACCTCGGACTCGTTCACAACTCGGTCGGCGCGAACTGCATGGGCCCGGTCGAGCTTCGATCGATCGCCGCGCTCTTGATTGGCGACAGCTCGGTGGCTCCGTGCGTTCTGCTGCCGCATCAGAAGGCGATCATCTCGCAGCAGGCTGCGGGGTTCGTGAACGCCGTGGGTCCCTCGTCGTTCGCGGGCACTGCGCCTTCCGTCGTCGCGTCGAAGACTTCGAGCGGCGTTCAGCTCGTGTGGCTCGGCTCCGCTCCCTCTGGCGCATCCGGATGGCACATCGAGCGCGATGGCGTGCGGGTTCTTCAGAGCGCGAAGAGCTCGAACCAGGTGACTGATTCCGACGGCGCGAACGAGTACCACTCCGATCCGGCGATGAGTGACCCCGGCCTCGTTTCGGGTCAGACGTACTGCTACCGGTTGCGCGCGTTCGATCCGAACGGCGTCGAAGGGCCGGTCGGTGCGCAGAGCTGCATCACGTATTGAGCGTTGTGTGACCCGTGCGCAGGCGTAAGGTCCAGCGCCTCAACGCGAGGAGTCACATCAGATGCCTGGAACGAAGCTGGAGATCAAAACCGCTGACGGGGTGGCCGATGCCTGGGCCTTCCATCCCAAATCCGGCGGCAAGGCGCTCCCGGTGATCATGTTCCCCGATGCGCTCGGCGTCCGCGCCGCGCTCAAGGACATGGCCGAGCACCTCTCCGGCCAGGGTTTCTTCGTCCTGCTCCCCAACATCTTCTACCGCATGGGCGACTTCGCCCCGTTCGACGCGAAGACCGCGTTCTCCAACCCTTCTGAGCGCGAACGGGTGATGAAGATCGCGCGCTCGCTGGACGCGGAGTCCGCGAAGAAGGACACGCAGGCGTATCTCGACGCCATCGCCGCGCAGCCGCACCTCGGCGCATCGAAGGTCGGCACCATGGGCTACTGCATGGGCGGGCGCCTCGCGTACATGGCGGCCGCGAACTTCCCGGATCGCGTCGGCGCGGCAGCGGGCTTCCACGCGGGCCACCTCGTCACCGACCAGCCGGACAGCCCGCATCTGCTCGCGGACAAGGTGAAGGCGCGGCTGTACTTCGGCGTTGCGGACAATGATCAGGGCTGCACGCCCGAGATGCAGGGCAAGCTCGCCGCCGCGTTCGGCGCCGCGCACCTCGCGTACCAGATCGAGCTCTACCCGCACGCGATGCATGGGTTCGCCGTCACCGACACGCCCGTGTTCAGCAAGGCCGCGCAGGACCAGCACTGGGACCGAGCCATCTCACTGTTCCGCGCCGGGCTTCAGTAGCCCGCGACGACCAGGAATCGGAGCGCGCGAGCCGCGGAGATGCTCCTGCCGGACTGAGCTGCACCAGCGCCGCTACGACTCCGAAAGAACCGGAGCCTGAGCCGTCGGCGCGTCGTCCGTCACGGGCGTGCTCGCGACCGAGTCGAAGAACTCCACGCGATTGCCTCCAGCGGAGAGCGCCGTCGTGAGGCTCTCATTCGCCTGCCGCGCGAGCTCGCCGAACCCGATGTCTTTCCCGGGCGCCGCTGCTGCCACGCCGGCGGAGAGCGTCGGATTGAGCATCTTTTTCCCGTAGGAGAGCTGCGCTCGGCCCACGCGTTCGACGATGCGGCGGCTCACGACCATCGCGCCGGGCAGATCGGTGTGCGGCATCAGCAGCAGCACGCGATCCGAGCTGTACTGCACGGGATAATCGGTATCCCGCAGCGATCTCCGAATCGCGAGCGCGAGGCCTGCCTGCAGCTGCGACCTCAGCTCGCCGTTCATCGTCACCGGCAGCGGATCGAACCCGAGCAGCGCGATCGAGAGCGGGAATCCATACCGCCGCGCGCGCTTCACCTCGATGAAGAGCACCTCTTTGAAGTGCGCGAACGTATAGAACTGCGTCAGCGGATCGAGGATCCCTTCCCCCGGCCGCGACTGTGGAACCCGCGCCTCGGATCTCTGCGGCTTGGACTTCTTCCGCAGTGACGAAATCAGCGCGAGCTCCGGCAGGCGCACCATCAGATCCCTCGGCGAGACGGGCAGCGGCAGCACCGCATCCGCGTGCGCGGCCTTCCCGGGCCTCGACATCGCCGCGAGCACGAGCAGCTCCGCGTTCGCCTTCTTCGCCGCCCTCGCGACCTTCGCGCCATCGCGCACCGACGGCCCGAGCACGAGGAGCCCTTCCCTCTTGAGCCCCGAAGCATCGTCGAGCGCGGCGACCTTGAGGCCCGCTCGCTTGAGCCCGGCCACGATCGCTTTGCGAATGGGCGCTTTCGGTTCGATGACGGCGGCGGCGGTGAGCTTCATGTCAGAGGAGAATCTACCGGAACCGGGCGGAGTGCGAAGGAATCCTGCGCCGCACCGCTCGAATGCGACGTTGCGGCCGTCCGCCTCACTGTCCGAAGCCCAGCCTGCGCATCGACGCTTTCGCGAGGTACCTCACCCGGCTGTCCGGATCCTTCGCCGCCGCCGACCCCAACGCCCCCGGCGCAAAGGGCCCGCCGAGATCTCCCAGCGCCTTCGCCGCCTCGCCGCGCACATCCGCGTCCGAATCCTCCGTCAGCCTCTTCGCGATTGCCTGCGCCACCTTCGCGCCGCCCAGCGTCGAGCACGCGACGACCGATGCTGCTCGGACCTTCGCGTTGGGGTGATCCAGCAACGGCATGAGCTGCTCCAGCTTCCCCGCCTGCCGCTGCGCGCCGATCGTCCGGACCGCCGCCGCCACGACCGCGGGCTCCGGATCGCCGAGCGCCTTCGTCGCCGCCGCCTCCGCATCGGTCGATCTCGGCATGTACGAGAGCGCCATCGCCGCGCCCGCTCGAACCTCCGCGGAGGAATCGCCCATCGCCTTCGTCACCAGCGGCAACGCCTTCGCCCCCGCGCACGGCCCCAGCGACATCAGCGCCGCGCCTCGCGAGCCCGCCGGCAGCTTCTGGTCCTCTACGATCTCGGTGAGTGTCTTCTCACACGTCTCGCCGCCCGCCGCGCCGATCGCTTCGATCCAGTGCTGCAAAGACTCCTGCGACAGCCCGCCCTCGCCCGAGAGCCGCGCCCGAGCTGCCTCCGCCACCGTCCGCCCCTCGCCCGCAGCCAGACCTCGCGCCGCCACCAGCCGGACGACGGGCGCTTCATCCGCGATCAGGCGCTCCAGCTCCTGCGCCCCGAGCGGCCCCAGCGCCCACAGCTCCCGCGCCGCTTCTTTCCGCTGATCCGCATCGGCTGAAGAGAGCTTCTGCCTGGCCGCGATGACCTCCTCGCCGAAGATCGCGAACAGTCGGTCGACGTAAGGCTTCTGCTCGGGCAGCGCGCCTTTGATCAACACAAGCCCCGCGGGCGCGCCTCCGTTCAGCGCTCGGCGCTTCAACACCTCCGCGACGATCGAATCCGTCGAGGGCGGGCGGCTCGACATCGCGTTCAGGACGACGCGGCCTTCGGGGATCTGGAGAAAAACTGCCAGGTGCCCGAGCGCCTCCTCCGCCATCCCCGGATCCGTTCCGTACAGCTCCTGCTCCAGCACCTTCCGCACCGCTTCGCGATCCGCCCAGATCCTCGCCGCCGCCGCCGGGCCATCGCGCCCTGCCGCCTTCAGCAGATTCGCCGTGGTGACTTTCTTGAGCCCGCCCACGTGCGCCGCGGTGAGCTCCATCCGGGACAGCTCCGGCCCCTCCGCCGTCCGGACCAGCGCGGCGAGCATGTTGAGCTCCGGGACGCCCTTCATCGCCGCCAGCGCGCGCACACCGCCCCAGCGCACCGCCCAGTCCGGATCCTCGAGCGCATCCATCGCCGCCTTCTTCGACTCGGTCTCGGAGGGCGGCAGGTTCATCACCCACGCGCCTCGATCGGCGGCCCCGCCTTCCAGAAAGCAGCGCCCGCACACGTTCGCTCGCAGCGACCTGTCCTTCACGTGCGCTTCGCAGACGGTCTTGCAGCGGACGCCGGCGCCGCGCGTGGACGGCGGGAGCTCGGGCTCGGCGCTGACGACGGTGAGCACCACGGCAAGCTGTGCAAGAAGGCCCACGGCGCCGAACGGTAACGCACAAGCGGGGCGCGGCGCTGAAGCCGGGAACTCGGCCTTATCTTGCCTTTTGCGCAGCGCCCTGACATACCGCGCGCCGTTTTTCGTTCCCTACATCCCAGGGCCTCCACTGGAGGACCCTTAAGGCAGGTGAAGACAGTTGCCCGGTATTCGAGTGAAGGATGGCGAATCGATCGAGAGCGCGCTCAAGCGCTTCAAGAAGGCCACGGAAAAGGCCGGAATCCTCTCCGAGATTCGCAAGCGCGAGCACTATGAGAAGCCGTCGGTGAAGCGCAAGAAGAAGGCGCTCGCCGCGAAGAAGCGCGCAGTGAAGAAGCTTCGTAAGAACTGGTAGCTCCGCTCTCCGAATATTCGAACCGGCGCGCTGGGACTGGGCCAAAACCCAACCCCGCGCGCCCTTTCATTTTCCCCGTTAAAGAGATCCCCATGGCGACCCTGAAAGAGAAGATCGACGCGGACCTGAAGGACGCGATGCGCAGCAAGAACGAGCTCACCCTCTCGGTGCTCCGGATGCTGAAGAGCGCCGTGAAGTACAAAGAGGTCGAGCCGGGCGCCTCTGCCCTCGACGACGCGGGGATCACCACCGTCATCGGGACCCTCATCAAGCAGCGCCGCGACTCCGCCGAGCAGTTCAAGGCCGGTGGCCGCGCCGACATGGCTGAGAAGGAGGAGAAGGAGATCGCCGTCCTCCAGTCCTACCTCCCCCAGCAGCTCTCGAAAGAGGAGTTGTCAGCCGCCGTCGCCGCCGCAATCAAGGAGTCGAACGCGAAGTCCGCCAAGGACATGGGCGCGGTGATGAAGGCGGTCATGCCGAAGGTGCAGGGGAAGGCCGAAGGCAAGAGGATCAGCGAGGAAGTGAAGGCGCAGCTCTCGAAGCTGAGCTGAGAATCGCCACCGGCGGAGGGGTTCGCGTCGAGCCCCCCGCTCAATCCAACTCGACGCTCAACGGCTTTCCCATGATGGTGCCCGAGCACAAGATCCAGGAAGTGCTCGAGCGCACGGACATCGTCGCGCTCATCTCGCGCCACGTGGAGCTGAAGAAGTCCGGCCGGAGCTACAAGGGCCGCTGCCCGTTCCATCAGGAGAAGTCCGCCTCCTTCTACGTGTGGCCGGACGGCGGCTTCAAATGCTTCGGCTGTCAGGTCGGCGGCGACGCGATCTCGTTCGTCCAGCGGTATCTCGGAAAGCCCTTCATCGACGTCGTCCGCGATCTCGCCCGGGAAGCCGGCGTGGATCTGCAGACGGCGGAAGACCCCACCGCGAAGGAGCGCGCGCAGATCAAGGAGGCGACGGATCTCGCGTACGAGCACTTCAAGGCCTGCCTCTGGGATCCGGAGAAGGGCAAGAAGCCGCGCCAGTACCTCGAATCCCGCGGCGTGACGGAGGAGCAGATCCGCGCGTTCGGGCTCGGCTATGCGCCGGAGGCGTGGTCGGAGCTCGCGGAGAAGCTCGCTCGGGCGGGGTTACTGGAGCACGGGCTCAAGGCGGGGCTCATCCGTCCGAGGCAGCGCGGCGACGGCCACTACGACATGTTCCGGGACCGGCTGATCATCCCGATCCGATCGCCCGAAGGCCGCGTGATCGCGTTCGGCGGCCGCATCCTCGGCGAGGGCGAGCCCAAGTACCTGAACAGCCCCGAGTCCAAGCTCTACAACAAGAGCGACACCCTCTACGCGATGGACATGGCGCGCGACGAGGTTCGCAAACGAAAGCAGGCGATCCTCGTCGAGGGCTACTTCGACGCGATCGGCATGCATCAGGCCGGGGTTAAGAACGCGGTCGCGCTCTGCTCCACCGCGCTCACGCCCGGGCACCTGAGTGTCCTGTCGCGCGGCGAGGCCAAAGAGCTCGTGCTGCTGCTCGATGGCGACAACGCCGGCAGGAAAGCTGTCGAGCGCCTGGCTGGTCCCCTGCTCTCGGCCGGTACGGCCACCAAGGTCGCGCTGCTGCCGGATGGCGAGGATCCGGACACGTTCGCTCGGAAGGCGGGCGTGGACGGCACGCAAAAACTTTTGAGTGAAGCGCGTCCCCTCACTGAGTACCTCTTCGCCGCCTTATTGCCGGGCGGAAAGGACAGCTCGTTTGAGGACAAGATGGCCGCGCTGGACCGCCTGAAGCCCATCACCGCGCAGCTGCCCGTGGGCCTCACCCGCTCCGCGTTCTTCGGCGCCCTGGCGAACTACTCGGGCCTGCCGGCCGCTGAACTGGAGTCCGCGCTCAAGGGCAAGGCGCCTCCTGTAAAGCCCGTTCCCAAGCCCTCGGAGGCGCAGGTTCAGGCGGCGCCCAGGCCGCAGCCGGTCGAACGCCCTCCGGACAGGCTGGAGGCATTTTACGGGGCGTTTCTTCTCAAAGAGCCCCGGCTCAAGGCGAAGGACGAGTTCGGGGTGCTGGATGAGCTCGGACATCCGGGCCTTCGGCGGCTGCTCGCTCAGGTTTTTGGGGGCACCTCCGTCGAGGAGGCATTGTTCGACGCGACTTCGGCGGTAAAAACCGCGCTCCAGGCGGCGGCGAAGGACCTCCCCAAGGATGAGGGCCAGCTGGAACCGGCCTTCGGGGCTGTGTGTCAGAAGCTCGCGCTCACCCGGATCAACGCCCGGTTGACGGAAATTGCCCGTGAGACCAGCCGGTTGGCCACGGCCAGTGAGCTGCCGGAGGAAGCCCGGTCGCTCATGGAGGAACGAATTCGTCTGCTCGAGCTCAAGAAGCAGGTACACGAGCGAGCGTCGGGGCCTTCCAGAGTTTGATCAGGAGGCGGAAGAAATGGCCTGCCTGATCCTGTTCAGAACGCGTTTGTAAGAATGGCATCGTTTGCGATACAGAGGCCGGCCCGCCTCAGCCAAAAAAGTCAAGGCCTTCATCCTCAGGAGAGTCCCCTTTCCCATGGCCACGCAGAAGCAGCCCACCAATAAGTCCGCCAAGGTCGTCGTCCCCTCCAAAAAGAAGAAGGAGGAGAAGAAGGACGAGAAGAAAAAAGCCGCGGCGAACGGCGTTCAGGCCAAGTCGGTGAAAGACACCGCTGAGGCGAAGGACAAGGTCAAGAAGAACGGCAAAGCCAATGGCGAAGCCGCTTCCGAAGAGCTCGATCCCGAAGAGGCCGCTGAGTCCGCCGCGGCCGCCGTCGAAGTCGATCCGGACGCCCACGACGAGGCGGCGGAAGAAGACGAGCAGATCGCCGAGCGCAAGGAAGTGAAGGACCTGCTCGAGGCTGGCCGTCAGAAGGGCTTCCTCACCTACGACGAAGTCAACGACGCGCTGCCGGCGGACATCGTCTCCTCCGATCAGATCGACGACGTGATGTCGATGTTCGGCGACAACGACATCGAGCTCGTCGACGCGCAGAAGCAGGCGGGCTCGGCGGAGGGCGGCGTGGTCAAGCCGGCTCCGGGGCTCGTCGAGGATCAGAAGAAGGACGACGAAGAGGAAGAGGAAGAAGAGGAAAAGGAAGAGCCGGGTGGCAAGAGCAACGACCCGGTCCGCCTGTACCTCCGCAAGATGGGCTCGGTGTCGCTCCTCACCCGCGAAGGTGAAGTCGAGATCGCCAAGCGCATCGAAGAGGGCGAGAAGGAAGTGCTGCGCGCCCTGCTCGCGTGTGCCCCGGCCGTCGCGGAGATCTGCGACATCAGCAACAAGCTGAAGACCGGCAAGATGCGCGTGCGCGAAGTGGTGAAGGACGCGCCGGAAGAGGCCAACGCCGAGGGTGAGACCGAGGCCGAGGTCGAAGCGGACCCGACGGAAGGCGCCGAGCCGCAGCAGCTCAATCAGTCCGAGCTCAACAAGATCGAGCAGATCTCGAAGCAGATTGAGCGCATCCGCAAGTTCGCCAAGGACTGCGAAGGGCTCGACGAGGATCTCTCCGGCAAGAAGAAGCTGTCGGAGGTGAAGAAGAAGGAGCTTCGCCAGGAGATCAAGGATCTCCGCGTGAAGATGATGGAAGTGCTCGAGGAGATGCGGCTCTCCAAGAAGTTGGTGGACCGCGTCGTCGGCAACATCCGCGCCCTCATCGAGCGCGCGGAGAAGGCCGAAGACGAGCTCCGCGAGCACGAGCGCGCGATGGGCATCCCCGTCCGCGACCTCCGTCTGCTCCTGAAGGAAGCGCGCGAGACCCCGAACGGCGTCAAGAAGGCCCAGAAGCGCCTCAACATGTCGCAGGAAGGCGTGGAAGCGCTGGACCGCGACGTGCGCATGGCGGTCCGGAAGATCAAGCGCGTCGAGGAAGAGGCGAACCTCCCGATCGAAGCGCTGCGCCGCAACTACGAGGCGATTCGGATCGGTGAGCGGAAGGCGGAGCGCGCGAAGAGCGAGCTCGTGGAAGCGAACCTCCGTCTCGTCGTCTCGATCGCGAAGAAGTACACGAACCGCGGCCTTCAGTTCCTGGACCTGATCCAGGAGGGCAACATCGGCCTGATGAAGGCGGTGGACAAGTTCGAGTACAAGCGCGGGTACAAGTTCTCGACCTACGCCACCTGGTGGATCCGTCAGGCGATCACGCGAGCGATCGCGGATCAGGCGCGCACCATCCGCATCCCGGTGCACATGATCGAGACGATCAACAAGCTCATCCGCACGAGCCGGTACCTGGTGCAGGAGATCGGCCGCGAGCCGACGCCGGAAGAGATCGCGGAGAAGATGGAGCTGCCGCTCGACAAGGTGCGGAAGGTCCTCAAGATCGCGAAGGAGCCGATTTCGCTCGAGACGCCGATTGGCGAGGAAGAGGATTCGCACCTCGGCGACTTCATCGAGGACAAGACGCTGGTCTCGCCCTCGGACGCGGTCATCAACATGAACCTGGCCGAGCAGACCCGGAAGGTCCTCGCCACGCTGACCCCGCGCGAAGAGAAGGTGCTGCGCATGCGGTTCGGCATCGGCGAGAAGTCGGACCACACGCTGGAAGAGGTGGGTCAGGACTTCGAGGTCACCCGCGAGCGCATCCGTCAGATCGAAGCGAAGGCGCTGCGGAAGCTGCGGCACCCGAGCCGGTCCAAGCGGCTGCGGTCCTTCGTCGAAGGTCAGTAGTCCGATTCAGCCTCGGTAGCATGAGTCCCCTCCCCGGGTTTTCCGCGGAGGGGATTTTCATTTTCAGGGATCCGCGAGGACGCTCCTGCCCTCCCGCGACCGGACCCCAGGCAGGCAGGCACGAGCGACCTGCGTTCACCTCTCCCCGTGTTCATCGTCGTGCCGAGGAGAACGCATGATCGCTCAGAGACCTACGACGCTGCTCAACGCGGCCTACGGCGTATTTCCCATCGTGGCGGGCGCGGACAAGTTCACGAATCTGCTCTGCCGCTGGGACAAGTACCTGAGCCCGCTGGCGCGCAAGGTGCTCCCGATGAAGGGTCGCACGTTCATGCGCGTCGTCGGCGTCGTCGAGATCGCCGTGGGCGCGGCGATGTTCGTGCCCGGGCTTCGCAAGTTCGCCGCGTACGCAGCCTCAGGCTGGCTCGGCTGCATCGCGCTGAACCTGATCGCCAACGGCGACTACGACATCGCCGCCCGCGACGTGTGGCTCGCGGTGGGCGCGGCGAGCTTCGCGCTCAGCCTCGGACAGGAGAAGGCGTTGACCAGTGGCACTGCTGATCGCGCGTCGCTCGAAGCGGCGCCGTCGATCACTTCACGGCCTGAAGTGCTGGTGCCTGAGTACCGCCAGTAGCCGCCAGCGATTACTTCCAGCCCCGTTCGGATCTTCCGGGCGGGGCTTTTGCGTCGCGGGCTCATCTCGACGGGTCGAGCATCGCCTCCTTGATCTTCCCATCCAGCAACTGGTTCAGGTCAGCGACGAAGAGAGACAGAGCGTTGTAGGTGATGTTCAACGCGACTTCGACGCGATGGAGCTCCTCAGCCGGCGGCATCGGCGACGCCAGGATGACGCGCATCGCGAGCCCTCCGACGCTGTCCGTCGCGTACGCCGAGAGGCTGACGTGAAGTTGGGCCAACTCGCTTCCCTGATTCCCTTTCCAGTAGCCCCCTCGGATTCCGGCGCGCGCCTCATCACCGAGCGGGTACGCGGCGAGTGCCGCGGAAAATCGTCGCAGCGTTTCGAGATCGAACCACGCGCCGCTCATGCCCGCGAACGCTCCCGCCTGCACCGTGGCCCTCAACATCACGCCGCCCTCAGGATCGAAGAGCAGGTTCAGCACCAGTCCATCTTTCACGGTTGGGCCTTCACGAGTCTGTAGAGCGAGCAGGCTAGCCGGTGATCCTCCGCGACGCCCGCCGCTCAGGTATGTCTACCTCTGAGTGAAGCCCAGTCCTCTCAGCCCTGTGCTGCTTCTCGGTGCCGGCACCGGCGAGGCGACGTGCGGGATTCTCTATCTCGCGAGCTACCTCCGTCGGCACGACATCGAGGCGTACGTTCAGCTCTGGGACGGTGACGAAGATCCGGAGGACCTGGCGCGGTCGCTGGAAGCGCTGGTGAAGCGCGTCCGCCCGAAGCTCGTGGGCATCAGCCTCAAGTGGTTCCATCACGTGCACCGGGCGATCGCTCAGGCTCGCGCGCTGCGTCGGATCGATCCGTCGATTCGCATCGTCGTCGGCGGAAATTCCGCGGCGTACTGGTGGCGCGAGCTCTCGCGCTACGACTGCTTCGATCACGTGGTGCTCGGCGACGGTGAGCGGCCGCTGCTCGCGATCGCTCAGGGCGACGAAAATCCCCCGAACTGCGTGCGGCATGATCCGGATGGGTCTCCACGCAGGCTTCCCCTCGAGTACGTGCAGGGCGCCGTCGACACCGAGGAC